>JAIBBZ010000014.1 GCA_019694435.1 Pirellulales bacterium | reverse complement strand
GCGGGTGGCGATGCCGGCAACGCCGCGGCCCGCAAGGCCGCCGCTGCCGGGGCCAAGGGCGCGGGCAAGAAGTAATCCGGCTGACGCTCGTCAGCCGCAGCAGCACGCATCCCCCTTCTGCGCGGCGAACAATTCATGCGCGTCACGCTTGAATACGGCCGCACCGGTCTGCAAGTCGAGTTGCCCGACGACCGCGTCGTGCGCACGCTCGGCTATAAGGCGGCCGAACCCCTCGTCGATCCGGACGCCACGGTCCGCAGGCTGCTGACCGCGCCGCGCGGGCAATTGCCGCTGGCCCAACTGGCCGCGGGGCGCCGCGATGCGTGCGTCGTGGTCAGCGACATCACGCGGCCCGTGCCGAACCGGGTCATTTTGCCGCCGATTCTCGAGACGCTGCACGCCGCCGGTATTCCGCGCGAACGCGTGCTGATCCTGGTCGCGACCGGCATGCATCGGGCGACGAATCCGACCGAGCTGGTCGAGATGCTCGGCGAAGACATCGTGCGCGACTACCGCGTCGAGAATCACGACGGTAAGCAGCTCGCCGAGCACACCTATCTAGGCGACAGCCCCCGCGGCGTGCCGATCTGGATCGACAGCCGCTACGTACAGGCCGATTTGAAGATCACCACCGGCCTGATCGAGCCGCACTTGATGGCCGGCTACTCGGGCGGACGGAAACTGATTTGCCCCGGTCTGGCGGCGCTCGAAACGATCAAGATCTGGCATGGCCCGCAGTTTCTCGAGCACCCGAACGCCGATTGCGGCATTCTCGCGGGGAATCCCGTCCATGAAGAGAATACCTGGATTGCCCGCCGCACGGGGTGCGATTTCATCGTCAACACGGTGATCGACGCGAAACGGCAGATCCTCGCGATCGTGGCTGGCGACATGGAGCAGGCCTTTCTGCAAGGCGTCGAGATTGTGCGCGGGATCGTCACCGATACCGTGACCGAACAGGTCGATATCGTCGTCACCAGTTCGGCCGGCTACCCGCTCGACACGACGTTCTACCAGTCGGTCAAAGGTCTCACGGCGGCGCTGCCGATCGTCAAGCAGGGCGGCACGATCATCATGGCCGCGAGCCTGAGCGAAGGAATCGGCAGCCCCGAGTTCACGCAGTTATTCGACGAGCACGCGTCGCTCGAGGGGTTCATCCAGCGCATCCTGGGCAAGGATTATTTCGTGATGGACCAGTGGCAGCTCGAAGAGCTGGCCAAGGTGCGGCGTAAAGCCGCGGTGAAGATTGTCAGCGACGGCTTGCCCAAAGTTACGCTCGATCGATTGTTCGTCGAAGGTGCGGCGAGCGTCGAGGCCGCCGTGGCGGAGGCCCTTGCACAGCACGGACCTACGGCGCGCATCGCCGTGATCCCCAAGGGGCCTTATGTTCTCGCCCAGCTCGCGGCCTGACCATCCGGCTTAGCGAATTTTAACCCGATGATCGACTCTGCCTCGCTAAAATCGAGGCAGAGTTGTCAGAATCGCGATGGCCCACCAGGGCATCGTTTCGGAATGCTAAGGCCAACTCGTGTATAGCGACGAAGGGCCACGCATGCAGTCCACTCTCCGATCACGACCGACGTGGGTGGTCCGACTGGTCTTGCCCGTCTTCGCGGTTGCTGTCGCGACCGTGGCGGGCTATTGGTTCATGCCCGTTGTGGTGCAACATCTGCGGCAGCAGCCGCCCGCTAAGGGACCTGCGGCGTCGGCTGTGGCCGAGTTGCTGCCCGGCCAAACGTCCAGCTTCCGTTTAGCGAAGTCGACCGTGGCATCGCTGGGGATCACCTGGCGCCAGGCCGAGCCGGTGCAGCGTCCCCAGCAGATTTCGCTATCGGGCAAGTTGTTTATCGATCCGAATCGCCTGGTCAGCGTCAATGCCCGCTTTTCCGGCGAAATTGTCGCCTTGCGCCGGCACGGATTGAACACCGAAGATCGGGTCACGCGCGCGGCCGACGACTGGCTGCGGTTTGGCGATTCGGTGACCCAAGGCGAATTGTTGGCGGTTCTGTGGAGCCGCGAGGTCGGCGACGAAAAGAGCGACCTGGTCGATGCGACTTCGCGCATGCGGCTCGATGAGCAAACACTCGCTCGTCTCAAGTCGCTGGAGCCCAGCGGCGCGGTCGCCGAACGAGTCGTGCGCGAAGCTCAACGCAATCTTGAGGCCGACTTGATTGCGGCCAATCGCGCCGAGCGAACGCTGCGCTCGTGGCGTTTCTCCGAAGAGGAAATCGGCGAGATCAAGGCCGAGGCCGAGCGTCTGCATGCCCAACCTCAAGAACAGAATTCTGAAATTGAACGTCGCTGGGCCGAAGTGGAGATCCGCGCTCCTTTGACCGGCGTAATCGTCGAGCACAACGCACCTGTCGGCGACGTGGTCGACGCGGGCGACGTGCTGTTCAAGATCGCCGACCTGCACCGCTTGGGTGTCGTCGTGAATCTGTATGAGGATCAACTCCCGCAAGTGCTGCGATTGGAAGCGGCCCTGCGCCGGCTGAAAGTCCGCGTGGCGAATGATCCGACCGGTCCGGAAATCGTCGTGCCGATCGAACGGATCGGCGACGTGATCGATCCCAACCAGCACACCGTCGCCGTGATCGGCTGGATCGACAATCCGGAGGGCCGCCTGCGGTCGGGGCAGTTCCTCACCGCCACCATTGATCTACCGCCGCCGTCGGACGTCGTGGTGCTGCCGACCACGGCGGTCATCGACCAGGGGACGTTGGGATTGATCTTCGTGTCGCCGGCCCGCGATGCGACAGTGTTCGAACGCCGCAAGGTGGTGATCGTGCACCGTTCGGCGGATGCGATTTGGATTCAGGCCAATCCATCCGAACAACAACGTCAGGCGGGCGCTCAGCCGCTCGAACCGGGCGCCTGGGTAGTTTCGTCCGGCGTGCTGGCTTTGTCCGGTACGCTGAGCGACCTCGATGCCGAGGCGACGCCTGAGCCTCGTTTGACAGGGATTTCACCCCCGTGATTCTCCGACTGATTCGTTGGGCGATTCACAACCGGCTGGTCGTGTTTCTGTTGGGACTCGCCTTGGCCGCGGTGGGCGGCTATTCGTTCGTGCACGTCAACGTCGAGGCCTATCCCGACCCCGCGCCGGCGATCGTCGAGGTGATCAGCCAGTACCCCGGGGCGTCCGCCGAAGAGGTCGAGCGGCAGGTCACCGTGCCGTTGGAAGTGGCGCTGGCCGGCATGCCGGGCCTGCAATACACCCGGTCGAAATCGCTATTCGGCCTGTCGCACCTGCGCAACCAGTTCAAGTATGGCGTCGACTTCAACACGGCAAAGCTGGAAGTGCTGAACCGGTTGCACGCCTTGGATCTGCCCGATGGCGTGACTCCAGAGCTGGCGCCGACCTCGCCCACGGGCGAGATTTATCGCTATTTCCTCGGCAGCGTCGCGACCGATGACGGGGAGCCCGTCTATTCGATTCGCGACCTGAAAACGATTCAGGACTACGTGCTCGAACGCGAGTTCCGGCGCGTGCCGGGAATTGCCGACGTCGTCAGCTTCGGCGGCGCGGTCAAGCGCTACGAGATCCAGCCCGATCCGGATCGCCTGAAGCAATACGGGATCACGCTCGCGCGTTTGGAAGCGGCGATTGCGGCCAACAACCAGAATGCCGGCGCGGACTACCTGGTTCAGCCGCACGAGGTGTTGGCCGTTCGCGGGCTGGGTTTGCTCGGCGGCGGCAAGGACCCCTTCACTCCGCTGCTGAGCTGGCAAGACCCTTTGGCCGCCAGCCGGCAATTGGCGATCGAGGATCAGCGCCGCATCGAAGAGATCCGTCGCATCGTGCTGGCGACTACGAACAACGTGCCGATCCGAGTGGCCGACGTGGTTGCTGCCTCGCCCAGCACGGATGAAGAATCGCCCCACGGCGTGATCGTCGGCCAGCACACGCCGATGGGCCACGTGATGGTCAGTCTCCGCAAGGACGAGCAAGACCCCGCGGCGCCGCGGCGCTGGATCGACCACGACGACGTCGTGCAGGGAGTCGTCTTGCTGCGAAAGGGCGAGCAGTCGTTGCCGGCATTGGCCGCCGTGCACGACAAGGTCGACGAACTGAAACGCCCGGGCAAATTGCCCCCGGGGGTGAGCATCGAGCGCTTCGACGACCGTACCAACCTGGTCCGGCTGACCACCCACACGGTGCAGGAGAACCTGGTCGTCGGGCTGTTCCTGGTCACGGCCGTGCTGCTGGTGTTTCTCAATCACATCTCGAGCGCCCTGATCGTCGCGATCAACATTCCGCTGGCCCTGATGTTCTCGTTCGCGATGCTTTATCTGCGCGGTAAATCGGCGAACCTGTTGTCGTTGGGGGCCGTCGACTTCGGCATTATCGTCGACTCCTCGGTAATCATGGTGGAGGCGATCTATCGCTCGCTGGCCGCCGGCGAAAACGCCGACCTGCCCCTGAACGACCGCATCGTCAAGGCTTGCAGCAAGGTCGAATCGAGCTTGTTCTTTTCCACCGTGATCATGGTCGTGGCCTTGCTGCCGCTGTTCACCATGCAAGGTCCCGAGGGGCAGATCTTCGGGCCCATGGCCGATACCTATGCGTTCGCCTTGGGAGGCGCCTTGCTGCTTTCGCTGACCCTGTCGCCGATGTTGTGCCGGGTCTTTTTTGTCCGGTTGGGACGCGAGCGCGACAACTGGCTCGTGCGTAGCATCCAGAACTTCTACATGTGGCAGCTGCGCCTCGTGCTCGATCACCGCTGGATCGCGTTGGGGTTCTTCGGCCTGCTCGTCGCCGCGACGGCCGTGATCTTACCGTTCATGGGCATGGAGTTCATGCCCGTGCTCGAGGAAGGCAACGTCTACGTGCGCGGGACTTTTCCCGTGAACATCTCGCTGCAGGAGTCGACCGACAAATCGGAGCGGGCCATGCAGGTCATGAAGACGTTCGACGAAGCCCGGGCCGTGCTTTGCCAGGTCGGACGCCCGGACGACGGCACTGATCCCACCGGTTTCTTCAATTCCGAGTTCTTCGTGCCGCTCAAGTTGAGCGACGACTGGCCGCTGCTGGCCGAAAACGAGGGGTTCTTGCGCCGCTGGCTGTTCGGCGCCAAACGTCCGCGCACTAAGGAAGAACTGGTTGCGGCCATGAGCGATGCCCTGCAGCGCAGCGTGCCGGGCGTCGACTGGAACTTTTCGCAGATGATCCGCGACAACGTCATGGAGACGCTGTCGGGCGTCAAAGGGGAGAACTCGATCAAGATCTTCGGGCCCGATCTGGACCGCCTCGAGGATCTGGCCGAACAGGTCAAAGCCCGCCTGGTGCGCGTGCCGGGTGTCGCCGAGGCCGGCATTTTCAGCATCAAGGGGCAGTCGAACCTGGAGTTCTGCATCGATCGCGAAAAATGCGCGCAATGGGGCGTCGACGTGCAGAACGTGCAAGACCTGATCGAGACGGCCGTCGGCGGAAAAGCGTTCACCGAGATGATTCAAGGCGAGAAGAAATTCGACGTCACGCTCCGCTTTCCGGAGTCGCAGCGCAACAACGTCGAATCGATCCTCGATTTGCCGGTGGAAGTCACCGCCAACCGCGTGGTCACTCCCAACGGCGGCCCGCAGAACAACGCCGTCTCGCCGACGGGCACCGCGCTGCCCGAGCCGAGTTACTTGGGATCGGTACGTGGGGCAATCGCGGGCGAGGCGACGGCGCTACTGCCGCGCCGCCGCTTGCGCGACCTGCTGACGCCGCAATCTGAGACCGGCGAGCCCGACCCGCATGCGCCGTTCCTGCGCGAGGGGGCGTCGACGATCTCCCGGGAGCAGGGCGAACGGCTGGTGGCGATCAAATTCAGCGTCCGCGGACGCGACCTGGCAAGCACCGTGGCCGAGGCGCAGCGCGCCTGCGACCCGTTGGTGACGGGCGCCTACCGCACCGACTGGAGCGGTGAATTCGAGCAAATGCAATCGGCGATCAGCCGCTTGCGCATCGTCGGCGCGCTGTCGCTGGTGCTGATCATGGTGATTCTGTACGTGGCGTTGCAGTCGCTGATGGACACGCTGGTCGTCATGTCCAGCGTCGTGGTGATGTTTATCGGCGGCGTCGGCGCGCTGTTCCTTTCGGGAGAAAACTTCAACATCTCGGCCGGCGTCGGTTTCATCTCGATCCTCGGCGTCGGCATCATGAACGGGCTGCTCTTGATCTCCGGCTTTAACGGCAATCGCCTCGCGGGCATGTCGCTTCGCGAGGCGATCGAGGCTTGCGTCGAGGTGCGCGTGCGCCCGCTGACGATGATTCCGCTGACGGCGACGTTGGGTTTGTTGCCGGCGGCGTTTTCGACCGCGATCGGCTCGCAATCGCAGCGTCCGTTGGCGATCGTCGTCGTTGGCGGCATGTTGATCAGCCTGGCGATGATCAACCTGGTCCCGGTGCTGTACAGCTATTACGGACACCGCGAGCCGCGCGCCCACACGGGGATTTCGCACTGACGCCGCCGCGAAGGGCTACGGCTTGGCTTCGCGGCAATAGCTCAAGGCCAGCAGCGCGTAGGCGGTGACCAGGTTGGCGTCGCCTTCGAGCCAGCGGCTGTTCGTGTTGACCCATGCGCCGTCGGCACGCTGCCGCTCGGCCAGCGCCGTCGCCAGATCGTGACGCCAGTTGTGCTTCGTGCCGTCGGCATCGGCAATCTCGGGCACGTCGAGCGCGGCCAGCGCCTTGGCAAACGTGTGGTAGTAGTAATACAGCCCGGCGTCGCCCATGCCAGGATTCTGATCGAGGCCATAGTGCTTTTGGATCCAGGTCAGCGCCGCCTTCACACGCGGATCATCGGGCCCGACGCCCGCGAAGATCATGCTCTTCAGACCGGCATAGGTCATCGATCCGTAGCTGCGCAGGCCGCCTTCGTCGGTCGTGCCGGCCATGCTTTCGCCGCCCGCGGCCACGGTGTAGTAAAAGCCGCCGTCGGGGTTCTTGGCGGCGAACTCACTGGTGTTGAATTCCGATTCGAGGTTCTGGCAGCGCGAGACGAAGATCAGCGCCTTCTGGACGGCCGGATCCTCGGGGCCGTTGCCCGCCGCACGCAAAGCGTCGAGCAGAAACGAGGTGTTCGAGAGGTCGGGCCGATTCTTGCGCCCATAGCCGGCGCCGCCGTAGTTGATGTCGCTCGATTGTTTACCTTCGCCTTCGTCCCATTGCAGGCCCTTGATGAACGCATCGGCCGCGGCGAGCTGCTTCGCATAGCGCCCGTCGCGATTGGCCTCGGCCAGGCAGACCATGGCGATACAGGTTTCATAGTTCTTGTTCGTGCCGGCGGGGTTGTAGATGCCGCCGTCCGGTTGGATGAGGCCCTCGATGTATTTCAGGCCCTTGGCCACGACCGGATCGTCGACCGAGCGGCCGTTGCGCAGCAGCCCGGCCACGACCAGCGAGGTCACCGCGGGGCTCGCCGCGGACGAAAACGACCCATCGGCGGCCTGGCCTTGGGTGCTCAAGTACGAAACGGCCTTCGCCGTGCAATCGGCGATCAGCTTGGCCGGCGAAGGCGCAGGATCTGACGCCCGCGCTGCGCCCAGGCCGAATTGCAGGCCCAGCCCCACGACAATCCCACCCACCGCGACGATCGATCGAGCCAACATCGGAGTGCCTCGCTTACTGTTCGAACTTGGAAGATCACGGCGGGCCAAGCCACGGGCCCGCGGGTGCCGGTTGGGTGCCTACGAACGTATTCTTGCCGCGTCGCCGCGGGTCGGGAAGCCGTCTGCCGGGGGAATTTGGGCGGCGTTGATCGATCGGCCTGGCAGCAAGCACTTCTGCCGTTGCCGACAAGGACGGTTACCGTGAGATGGCCTAGTCGAGGACGGCCAGGATGTCGGCCTCGCGCAAGACGAGCAGCGTGTCGCCGTTGACTTGCACCTCGTTGCCGGCGTAGGCGGAGAACAACACCCGGTCGCCTTCGTTGACCTGGAGCGGCACGCGGCGCTTACCGAGCAGCAGGCGCCCATCACCGACGGACAACACCCGGCCTTGTTGCGATTTTTCGCGCGCCGCCTCGGGGAGGACGATCCCGGCGGCCGTTCGGGTTTCGGCCTCCAGCGGCTTGACGACGACATTGTCGCCGAGCGGAACCAATTTCATGACAAGTAGCGCACCTGAGAAATCGATCGAGCATGCGGCATGTGCGCCGCAGTCAGGTTGCCTGGAATTCCCCTGCTCCGGGACAGATTCTCGCACGAGCGGGAGAGACAATCAATCGGCCGGTCCGCTGAAGGCCGACCGATTCAGCCCGCGTTCCAGGCCCAGGAGGCCAGCAACAGGAGCCAGGTCGCCAGGATCGCCGCGGCGATTGCCGCCCTCCAGCGCTGCCGCGACGTCGGACGCGGCACCTCGCGCAAGCGACGGGGGATCGAGGCGAACGCCGATCGCCCAGAGTCGGACGGGCTTGCTGGGCGCGACTCGTGCTTGCCTCGCGTGGCGCGGGTCATTTGCTCACGGGCGGGATTTCGATTTCGTAGCTCTGCTTAAACGCCGTTTCGAAATCGTAGACGTTGTCGAAGTCTTCGCGGCGGTCTTCGGGCGTCTTGCGCATTTGCTTGATGCGAATCAGATTGAACACGATCTCGCCGAAATCGCCCGTGTTGCTCACGCCCCAACTCTCCAGCACGCACTTGGCCAGATAGCCGTACTGCTGCAGGGCGTACATGCGGATGGCCTCGCAGAGCTGCTGGCCCGTCAGGTGGCGCTCGCCGCCGCTCGATTCCTCTTCCGGTTCTTCGGGGTCGAGCGGTTCGCTGGCTTTCTCAGTGCCCATCCCGAGCACCTGCTGCGCGAAGCTCAGGGCCTCGAATACGAATACATACGCATCGACCTTGTAGCGCTTGTCGCGCTTAAGCAGGTTGGCGAGCGGTCCCGTGGCTTCGAGCATGGTGGGCAAAAAGTCGTTTCGGCAGGCTGGCGGTGAGCGGGTGCGGTCCGGCTGGGCAAACTCCGCACCGCGCGGCCGTTAGTGTTGCATTGTGGCAGGCGGGGACCGTCTCGGCGAGTCGCGGACCGCGCGGCGGGCTGTCTTACTCGGGCTCGGGCTCGGCCGTTTTGCGGCCGCCGCCCGGCTTGCCTAATACAGTGAGCACATCGCTCGCGGGAATCAACACCCGGCGGTGATCTTCGGTTTCGACGAGCAACTGGGCGGCGAGGATCTCCTGGGCCAGAACACGGGCTTTGCCTTGCTTGGTCACCACGCTGCTGCCGACGGACGGTAGCTCCTTTTGCAAGGCCTCGTACGTGTCGTACTCGTAACGCAGGCAGCACTTCAAACGCCCGCACCGGCCCGAGATTTTCGTCGGGTCGAGCGTGGCTTTTTGCAGCTTGGCCATTTTCATCGACACGGGCGGCATCTCGCTCAGGTGCGTATTGCAGCAGACCGGCTTGCCGCAGTCGCCAAAATCGGCCAGCAGCTTCGCCTCGTCGCGGACGCCAATTTGTCGCATCTCGATACGGGTCTGGCATTCTTGGGCCAGATGTTTGACCAACTCGCGAAAATCGACGCGGTTCTCGGCGAGAAAGTAGAACACGATCCGCTCACCCCCGAAGATGTGCTCGACGTCGACGAGCTTCATCTCCAGGCCTAGCTCGCGGATGTGTCGCTCGGCCAATTCGAATTCGCGCAGCTCCTCGCCGTGCAGACGCGCCGCATCGTGCTCGTCGTCGGGCGACATGGACCGGAGGATCTGGCCCCGCGGGGGCGACTCGGGCAGATGGGTCAGGGCCGCATCGGTGGCCTCGCACAGCACCTCGCCGACTTCCTGGCCGCGGTCGGTGCGCGTGATCACTCGGGTCGAGCGCGCAAACGAATCGCCGCGCGACGTAGTGAACACGCCGAGCGTCCGCGTTGCTCCGTGACGGACGATGTAGCGGGGCATATCGACAGTCGGCGACCGGGAAATCGCAAAGGCAAAGCGGGGTAGTATATCGCCGGCGCAAAGTGCCGGCCAGCGCAATGCTTACGGCGCGGCCGATCCTTCGAACCCGCCCAAGCGATCGAGTTCGTCGAGCACTGCGGCAACGCCTTGAGGGTCGCGCTGCTTGAGCGCGGCCAGTTCCACGGCCGCCTCGGCGCGTGGACAATTCGCCAGGTATCCAATCACGGCCCGGCGCGTGCCGGCCGGCGTGCTCGGCGCCCGGTCGTAGAGCGCGGCGACCTGTTCCAGGCAGTCCCAGTCCTGCCAACGCGCCAGATCGACGATGGCCGCTGCCGCGAAGCCAGGACGTTTGAGGAACTGCCGCATCGACCTGGCCACGCGCTCGGGCGGGATGTCCTTGCCGAATTCGTAGACGAATCGCAACGTCTTGACGGCATGGCGCAGGTCGCCCTCGGGCGCATCGGGCACGGCCAGCAGTCGCTGATCCAACGTGTCCAGGGCCCCTTCGCCGCCGGCCAGCAAGAACCCGCCGAGGATACCGTCGAAGCCAGCACGAAAATCGTCGCTCGGTTCGCTGACCAGCCGCCTCAGGAACTCGAGGTTTGCTTGCCGCTCGCGTTCGGGCCGTGGCAGCCCAAGGGCTACGCCGTAAAACCCCTTGCGGTGTTGCGGCACGCGCTCGTCGAGCAGCCAGGCTTGCAGTCGAGCGCTTGCCAGTCCATCGCTGGCTTGCGCCACGACGTCGTAGGGCGCATGTCCGAATTCGAGGTATGCGTCCTCGGCAATGGCCGGCTGGGGGTGTTCGAGATACCGGGCGAAGTAGCGCAATCGCTGGGCGCCAGGCTCGCGCAGCGACGGAGCACGGTAGAAATAGCTCAGCAGCGTTTCCTCGGCGTCGACCGCCTTCCAGGCGATCTCCTCCCCGGCCGCGGTTCCAAATAGGATTGCCAGTTGGCCCGGCTTGCGCGGCACGTCGGCGGCCAACGTCAGCTCATCGGGCGGGGTTTCCCAGCGTTCGCGGCCTTTGACCAAGGCATGCAAACGAAAGCGCTGTTGATCGCCGGTCGCTGTGAGCACTTCGCCGACCGCCACGGCGACTGCGGCCTCGCGGCGCTGCGCGAGCGTCGGCTGCACGGCATTGCAGAAGGGACACGCGGCGACCTGCCCAGGCCCCGCCGAGGCGACGGCCACCAGCAGCACGGCCACGGCTCGGCCGAATCGCGCGCCAAGGCTATTCGGTCGATTCGCCGTCGAGATGAAAAATCGCCAGGTGTTCGCCATCGGCACCGAGGACCTCGTTGATCGTGAACTTTCCCTCGACGGCAATGGGTCGCGTGGTATAGCTGGTCGCCCGACCGGGCAGCATGTCGACCACGATACAGTCGTACAGCGCCGCGCCGGGGCCAAAGCAGCACTCCATGTTGTCGCGCACCAACACGAACTGCTTGATGTCACGCTGTTGGAAACTGGGCAGGATGTAGCCGCGAATCTTGATCCGCTGGCCGAGCAGCGCTTCGATCGACGCGGGGATCATGGAGCGCTCGAACGCCTCGCCCTTGTCGATGTCGAACTTGATCGCATCGAAGGTGATTTCGCTGGAGCCGCCAGGCGTGCTCACGGCCTTGCGGGTCGGCCGAACCACCTTGGGCGCGAGTGGCGCCTCGGTGGGAATCGGGCGATTGAAGCGACGGCCCGGATCGCGGGCCGCCAATTGCGGGCTGGGCTGCGGCGTGCCGCTTGCTGCGGTTGCATCCTGCGCGGCGGGCGGCGCGGAAGCCCCATCCCCGGCGGGTGCCTCTGTTGCTGGCGTCGCAGGGCTCGCAGCCTCAGAACTCCCAGCCGCAGGGGTCCCAGCCGCGGCAGCCACTGCCGGTGTCTCGGCGGCGGCTTCGAGGGACGGCGCCTCTTGGCAACCGCTCGCTACCAGCAGTGCGAGAACAACGCCGCAGGCAAGCGCGCGTCCAGCCTCCGGCGTTCGCTCGCGAGTGGTGCCGCTCATCGCAAGTAGTCCGCCGTCATCTGGTAGACCACTCCGCCCAGTTCGCCGGCCTTCGAAGGCGCGACTTGAAAGGTTCCGGCCACGTGGTGCATGCGCGGCGAATACTTCAAATGCAGTCCACCGGTAAGGGTCACATGGATCATATCGGTGATCTTCGGCTGGCCGCCGAAGCAGCATTGGCCGTTGTCGCGGACGAGCACGAATTTCGTGATGCCCTCGGCGTCCGATTCGTATGCCCCGGGATACACGTAGCCTTTGACGAACACTTGCTTGCCGTTGAGCGCCGTGGCCGAGGGCGGTACGTCGTCGGGCGGAGAATCGGCCGGCGGCTGCAGCAGATCGTAGCTGATTCGCTGGTACCCATCTGGCACTTCGGTGGCATAGCTGTAAGCCAGCCAACTCCAGCCGGTGGTTGCCAGCAACACCGAGATCACGATGCCGGCGCGGGCAAACCCCAGCCCCGCAAAGTCGTTGGGGGCCCGCTTGATCCGCACCCAGGCGATGATGCCCGTGACGACGCCCAGGATCGGCACAAATCCCAAGGCCGGATCGAGCCAGGCCACGACCGACAACACCCCGAGGATCAGGCTGAGCACCGCCAGCGGGCTCAGGCTCCGATAGCGCAGCACCTCGTCCTCGGGAGGCAAGCCGTCCCGGGAGCCGCGGGCGAAGTCGAACGTGGTACTCATGCGAAGGCCAGCCGAAACGAGTCGCCGTGAGGTTTCTACGCCGCCGATGACGGCCGGTTCGCCCGCAGCAGCAACTGGAAAGCCATGAACAACGCGCCGGCCACGAGCAACGGCGCGATATAGACCACAGGGCTGGTGCCTGCGCCCTGAGATTCGCCCGCCTTCGGGGTGGGCTTCCCGGTGGTCGCCGCGGGCGCGGCGGCTTCCGGCGCTTCGGCAGCCGGCTGCTGGCTCGACGCGGCCGTCTCTGCGGCCGGGGCCACGGGCGGAGTCGAGGCCGAGTCGGTTGGCGTGCTCGACGTCTCCGGCTCGGCGACCGGGGCAGGGGGGAGGTCGGAGGGCGTTCCGGCGACGGGCGAGCCGGTCGCGTTCGCTGAATCGGGCGACTCGGCCGTGGTGCCCGCGGGCTCCGTGGTCGAAGCAGTCGTCGCCGGCGCGGCATCTCCCGGCTCGGCCGCGTCGGCCGTAGCGCTGCCGGTGGTTGATCCCGGCGCCGTGGCTACCTGGGGATCGGCGCCAGCGGGCGCCAAGGGGAAGAAGCTATTGGCACGTTGCACGGCATCCGGATCGATCTTCGCCAGTTCGTCGATCTTGTCCTTAGCCGCGGGCAGTGGGCAGGCCCGCAGGTAGTTGATCACCGGCACACGGACCCAGGACGACTTCTCGTCGGCCGACTTGAACAGCTCGACCAGCCGATCGACGACCGACCAATCTTCCCACCGCGCCAGGTCCGGAATGACCAGGTCGGCGAGGTCGGGTCGATCGAGCATCAGCCGCAACGAGGCCAACAGCCGGTCCATGGGCAAGATCTTTTCTTCCTGCCCGTGGAACCGCAGCGCCATGATGGCCGAATACGTGTCGGTGTATTCGGCCTGGGTGTTCTTAAGAAACAGGTCGTCGACAAGCGGCAATCCGTCGGGCCCCTTAAGCGTGAGGTAGCAAGCGATCAGCGCATCGAGTGCCGTTTTTACCTCGCGGTCCTCGGACTTGATCATTTGCTCCAGCAGCGCGATGTCTTCCGGCTGGCCGCACACGCCCAGCATGGTCAGGTACAGCCGCCGATGGCTGGTCATGATCTTCGGATCGGCGATCCAGCCGAGCAGCTTGTCGCGATGCATGTGCGGCTTCAGGCCCAGCACTTCGGCGTACGGGGCCCGGGCAAACTCGTCGTACGCGTCGCGGGCCATCAGGTCGTCGGCGTCTTCGAGGTACTGTTCAAAGAAGACCAGCCGTTCCGGCCCCTTGGCGGGCAGGGCGGGCAGCTTGCCCAGATACTCCACGGCACGCGGCGACAAGGCGATGGGTGTAGACCATTGCGTGTCGGTCTTGCCAATGCCCATCAGCAGAAACTGCGCATCGTCGGGGTCCTGGCCGAAGTAAACCGCCTTGATCTCCTTGACGTCGCCTAGCGAGTCCTGGCCCTTGAGTACTTGCAGGATCTCGAACCCGGTCATTGGAGCCGGAGTGTCGAGCGGGGCATTCGGATCGGGAGCCGGCGCGCGGGCGACGATCTTGGCGATCACCACGATGTCGCTTTGCGCCATCTCCTCGCTGAAAGTCAGCGAAACGGCGCTGCAGAAGGGGCACGCCCAAGCGATCGCGGGCACGGCCAGCGCCGCCCCGGCCAATCCGAGACACAAGCAGGCCAGCCAGCGGCGCGAAACACGATTCATCGCCTCAACTCCAAAAAAAGCGTTCGCACCACACGGCGAGGCACGGCGAGCGGTTCGGGCATCGCCGAGCGCCACAGGGCAAACTCAGGGGGTTGCAGTGAGGGCCTTGGCGACATCGGTCCGATAGGCGGCGACCGCCGGCAAAAATCCGGCCAGCGCGGCCAGCACAATCAGGATCGGCACCAGGGCCAATTCCCAGATTATATCAATCTGCCAATTCCCAAGCTGATAGCTCGACAATCCGAACTGAAACGCTCCGATCGAGACCCCGGTTTGGGCTGTAATGATCGGGCTGAGCAGGGCGATCAACCCGTGACCGAGCACGACCCCCAAGAGCCCCCCCAATAGAGACAGGAGGATGGATTCGAACAGCACAATGGTTAGCACGGTTCCGCGCCGGGCACCCAGGGCCCGCATCACGGCGATTTCTCGCTGCCGCTCGGCCATCGAGTTGTAGATCGACACCATCACGCCGATGCTGGCCACGACCACGATCAGCCAGGCCAGCAGCAACAGGATCCGCTCCAGGTTGGCGACGATGCCTTCGAACAGGCTGAAGATCTCCCGGGCCGGCAGCACCGCCTGGGCGAAGGGTTCCTTGTTCACGGCCCGCGGCAACGACAGGGCGGCCAACGGGGTGCTCGTCCGCAGCAGGATGGCCGTTACTTCGCGTTGATCGACCGGTAGCGGCTCGTGGTGATGGCCGTGCTCGTCGTGGGCGTGGTCATGTTCATGATCGTGGTCATGATCATGCTCGGCGTGTTCGCCCTCGTGTGCATGGTCGTGCTCGCCTTCGTGTTCGTGTCCTTCGGCAGGATGTTCTTCGCCGTGCTCGTGCTCCGCATGCTCGCCCTGCTCGTGGTCACCATGTTCGTGGTCGCCGTGCTCGGCGTCGGAGTGTTCGCCCTCGACATGCTCGTCCTTCGGCGCCTCGGCCGGCTTCGGCTTCTTGGGGGCTTCCTTGGCGTGGCCATCGAGCAGGTAGAAGCCTTCCATGTTCACGAACAGGGCCCGATCGTTCGGCGTACCAGTGGGGGCCAGGATGCCCACGACATGGAAGGCGTCGTGCTTATGGCCATCGTCCGAGGTCACGCCGTGGGTGGGCTGGAACTCATCGCCCACCTTGAGACCGGTACGCCGCGCCACCTGGTCGCCGACCACCGCCGCGAAGAAATCATCCTGGTGAAAATTCTTGCCTTCGCGAAATTGGTAACGATCCCCCGGCGCATACTCGAGCTGCTCGAACATGGCCGGCACGGTGCCGACGACGCGGTAACCCTGGTAGTTGTCGCCCAGGCAATACGGGATCGCCACGGAGACCTGGCTGGCGTACTTTCCGCCGGGCAAGAATTCCTCGTAATACTTCCAAGGGACGTTTTCGATCGGCGTGCTGAGGTGATAAACGGTGTTGAGCACCAATTGCAGGCGGCCACCCTTGGCCCCGACGATCAGGTCGTAACCCGTGGCCGTCTGGGTGAACTGGCGTTCGACCACCGAATGGATGACCAGCACAGCGATGACCAGGGCCACGCCGAGGGCCATCGAAAAGGCCGTCAGGATCGAGGCCAGCCGCCGCTGGGCCAGGCTACGCCAGGCAATTTTCCACAGGCTCATGACTCGCGTGCCACCAGGTTGATGTCGTCGAGTCGCTCGAGGCGATCGAACTGCGTCGAAACGTCGTCGGAGTGTGTGACTACGATCAGGGCCGCGCCCTCGTCACGGCAGGTCTGCCGCAACAGGTCGACGACCTGTTGTTGATGCTTTGAGTCGACGTTGGCCGTTGGCTCGTCGGCCAGCACCAGACGCGGCTTGTTCGCCAGGGCCCGGGCCACGGCCACGCGCTGCTGCTCGCCGACCGACATCATCGGCGGCCGATGGCCGAGCCGATGCCCCAGGCCCACGCGTTGGAGCAGCGATCGGGCCCGTTCCGGGTCGGTGCGCTCGCCGGTGAAGGCCATCGACAACAGCACGTTCTCCAACGCCGAGAAGCCCGGCAGCAGGTTGAACGTCTGAAACACGTAGCCGATGCGCAGTGCGCGAAACCGGTCGCGGGCCGCTTCCGGCAGCTGCGTGATATCGGTGCCGTTGATTTCGACCGCGCCACTATCGGGGCGGCTGATGCCGGCGATGATGTGCAGCAGCGTGGTCTTGCCGCTGCCGCTGCGCCCGACCAGCGCGAGCTGCTCGCCCGCGGCGACCTGGAAATTGCGCACTTCCAAGATGCGCAGCGCCGAGCCGTCGGGCAGCAGGAACGTCTTGACCACGTCGCGCAACTGAAGCATGGGCGGCAGTTGTTAATGCAAATCAATTACAGGAGCTATTGGATTACAGTCCGATCAGCTTACCTGCCACGGGGGCGGTTCGCCAAGGGCCCTGGTAAGTGTGGCTAGCGGCGGCGCAAGGCGCGGGCCATCTCGCGTTTGGCGTCGGCCTGCTTCATCGTCTCGCGCTTGTCGTGCAGTTGCTTGCCGCGACAGATGCCCAGCAGCACCTTGGCCTTGCCGTCTTTGAAGTACATCTTCAGCGGCACGAGCGTGAGCCCTTTTTCGTAGGCCCGGCTGGCAAATTTGTTGATTTCGCGGCGGTGCAGCAGCAGCTTGCGCGGGCGGCGCGGGTCGTGGTTGAAGCGATTGGCCTGGACGTACTCGGCAATGTCGCAGCCCACCAGCCAAACTTCGTCGGCTTTCATGCGGGCATGGGCCTCGTCGAGCGAGATCCGACCGTTGCGCAGACTCTTGACCTCGCTCCCCACCAGCACGATGCCGCATTCCAAGGTGTCGAGCACCTCGTACTCGTGGCGCGCGCGGCGGTTCTGGGCGATCAATCGTTCGTTGTCGCTGGCCTGGTTGCGATCGCTTTTTTTCGAGGACTTGGCCGTAATTCGTCTCCTGTCTGCAATCGTCCCAACGGGCCGGCCACGGCCGCCAATCGCGCTTTTCCGGCGCAGCGGCTCTTGTTAGAGTACCTTGTGACGTGGCCTGCAGGGAAGGAACCAGGCGTGAACCATAACGTGCCCCGTCGGACGAGCGAGCCGTGCGCAGGCGACTGCACGCCGCCGCGGTTCGGGGATTTGCGCGTCAGGCAGACGTGCATGCGAGTCGAACGATGTCCAGAGTGCTCGTCAATATCGATGCTGCTTCCCCGGCCGACCCGGCGCCGGCGGTTGAGGCGTACACCTTGGGCGCGGTCGAATACGAATCGGCCCTCGCGCTGCAGCATCGCCTGGTCTATGAATGTACCGGCCGCGACGACGGGCAGATCGCCCTGTTGCTGTGCGAGCACGAGCCGATCGTGACCATCGGTCGCCACGGGTCCCGGGCCCACATCCGTTACCGTGACGACGAATTGCGCGCCCAAGGCCTGCCGATCCGCTGGGTGAATCGCGGCGGAGGCTGCCTGTGGCATGGGCCCGGCCAGTTGGCCGTCTACCCGATCGTGCCGCTACGGTTCTACGGGCTTTCGGTCGGCGCGTATCTCGATCGATTCCTGGGCAGCCTCTACGAGGCGCTGTTGCAGTTGAAGATGGGCACGTTGTCGTTGCGCGGCCGCCGCGGCATTTGGGGGCGAACCGGGCAACTCGTGGCCGTCGGCGCGAGCGTCAAATACTGGACGACCTATCACGGGGCCATCATCAATGTCGGGCCCACGGCGGCCGCCTGGCGCGGCATTCAAGCCGACCCCCAATCGAATCTGCGGATGAGTTCGCTCGTGGCCGAGCGGCAGCAGGCGGTCAAAATGGCGGCCCTGCGGTCGGCCGTGATCGATCAATTTGCCCGAGCGATGGGCATCGAACGGGTCCATCTTTACACCGGTCACCCGCTGCTGCGCGCCCCGCGGCCAGTGCCTGCCGCCCACGTGGCCCATGCTTCTTAACCTGCCGGTCATTTCTGCCGAGCCCGATCCCGAGCCCGCCCCGCGGCTGCCGCGTTGGCTGAAGCGCAACGTGCCCAAGGGGAATGCGAACCACTACACCTCGCGGCTGCTCGACGAGCTGCACCTGGCGACGGTGTGCGAGCATGCGCGGTGTCCCAACCGGATGGAATGCTGGTCGCAGAAGACGGCCACGTTCATGATCCTGGGCGAAGTCTGCACGCGGCCCTGCGGGTTCTGCTCGGTCGCCAAGGGCAAGACGCAGGCGGTCGAAGACGACGAGCCACAACGCCTGGCTGAAGCGGCCGCGCGGCTGGGGCTTGAGCACGTCGTGATCACCTCGGTGACGCGCGACGACCTGGCGGACGGCGGCGCCGAACACTTCTTTCGCTGCGTGCGAGCGGTCCGCGAGCGCGGCGCCATGTCGGTCGAGGTGCTCACGCCCGATTTCGCCGGCAACCGAGCGGCGCTGGGACGCGTCGTCGAGGCGGCGCCCGAGGTGTTCAATCACAATACCGAGACCGTGCCGCGGCTCTACCGCGCCGTGCGCGGCCGCAAGGCGAACTACCGCTGGACCCTCGAATTGCTGGCCGAAGTGAAGCGGCTCAACCCGGCCATTCGCACGAAGAGCGGCCTGATGCTGGGGCTCGGCGAGACGCGCGACGAACTGCTCGACACGCTGGCCGATCTGTTGGCGGTCGGCTGCGAGCTGCTGACGCTCGGGCAGTACCTGCAGCCTTCGCCCGAGCATCTGCCCGTGGTGCGTTATGTGACGCCGGAAGAATTCGAGGTGCTCGGCCAGTTGGCGCGCCGGATGGGATTTGCCCAGGTGGCCAGCGGACCGTTCGTGCGCTCGAGTTATCATGCCCGGGACATGGCCCAGGCGCCGCCGGCGAGTTGAACGCGATGCGCTGCCCGGTGGTGATGCCCGATCTGGGGTTGGGTCATGAGCCCGTCACGGCCAGCGTCTGGCTGGTCGAACTCGGCCAGTTGGTCCACGAGGGCGACCGTCTGCTCGAGGTGCTGGGCGAAAGCGTCACGGTCGATTTGCCGGCGCCGGCGCGTGGGCGGTTGAGCGAGATGCTCGTCGAAGCGGACGACCCGCTGCACGCCGGCCAGATCCTCGGTTTCATTGCGACCGACGAGGAGTCGTCGTCGCCGCCCGCCTGAGCCCGCCGCGGACCGGAAGCTCGAAGCGATAGTCTGCTTTCGCGCGGACGACAAAATACGCATCGGGACCGACGTCGCCTAGGACATAGGGCAGCGGGCCATAATCGCTGCTGTAAAAGCCGCACACGTTCATCCACATCGCGGCTGCGGCAGGGGCCACCGGCGCGTCGAAGCGCGCCAGCGTCTCGAAGGTCGTGTCGAAGGGCAGACCGGCCTCGACGTTCGTGTTATTCGTGGGGATGAACAAGACGTCTCCCCGCGCGATGGTCACGCCGTGGCGGTCGGTGTGCCGGGCACCGCGCCGGTCGAGGTAGTACTGAAAGCCCCAATGTCCCTGGTACCAGAGGGTGCCGCTGCGCCCGAACCGCGAGGCCAACGCCGTGGCGGCCGTGCGGGCCGACTTGGCCTGCTCGTAGTCGGCCCAGGTCACCAGCAGCGCGAGCGCGGCCGCGGCGATCCAGGGCGCCCATGGTAACGTCGCAAGCGAGCGCCGCTCGAGCCGCCGCGCCAGCAGAATGCCCAATGCCGGCGCTAGCGGCAACAAGCTGCGGGCATTGCTGGTCCAATTAACGAATCCGGCGAAGACGAAGGTGCCGAGGACCCACAGCAGCAGCAACAGCGTCTGGCGGTCGCGACTCGCACGGAACTCGGCCAGCGCCAGTGCGAGCGTGCCCAGCCCCAGTGCGGCAAAGGTCCCCAACTGAACGCCCAAGAGGGCCGGCGCGAGGGGCAGGTCCCGCGCATCGGGCCAGAACCTGCCGGCAAACATGGCCCCCACCAGCGCAGCCGCAAGGCATCCTAGTGCGGCTGCGAGCAACTGCGTCCGCGAAAGCAGAAACCAGGCCAAAAACGCGGCGCTGGGCAGGCAGCCGCCCAGCATGGCCAGCGCCACGATCGTCTGGGCGGGCAGCGAGCGTGCATGGCCCGACCAGTCGGCCGCGTATTGCCCTGCCTCGCTCAGCAGCCCGACGCCGTACCACTGTCGCGTGGTTAGCTGGTAAACGACTAGCGGCGCGACGAACATTGCCAGCGCGAGCGATCGACTCGCAAGGTGCCGTTTTTCGGCCGCCGGCCAGCACGCATAGACCAGCATCAACGGCAGCAGGCAAATGCCGAAGTACTTGGTGAGCGACGCGAGCGCCCCCAACAGCGCCGCGAGGATCAACCGCCAGGTGCTTCCGGTGTCGCACCCGACGACCCAGAAATAGATGGCCCACGTCCACAGGGCCAACAGCGGTAGGTCGCACATCAGCGTCGTGCTCGAGACGAGCATCGCGGGCGTGAGCAGCGCGCCGAGCGCTGCCGCGAGCGGCGTGCGGCACCAGCGCTCGGCCAGTCGATACGCGCCGGCCGTGGCGGCCAACGCCGGGATCCACATCGCCAGGTGCAGCACCCGTTCGCCCCAGCCGAAGCACGCGCCAAACGCCGCCAGCCAATAGCACGCCAAGGGCGGGTTCTGTGTGACCTGGTACATCGGCTCGGCTTGCCCATACCAGTTGACGTCGAAGCCGTAGAAATCGAGTGGATCGCGCAGCAGGTGCTGCGCAGTCCAGACGAACAGCGGATCGTCGACGTGCAACGGGCGATCGAGCCAGGCCCCGAGCAGCAGCACTTGTATGGCGGCCAGAAACGCCAGCTCCCGGCGGCGCCGCGCCACCGCTTCGCTACCGGTGGCTGTACCGGCGACGGCCATGGAAGGAGGTTCGGCCACAGGCGACGGCCCTCAGTCAACTCGGCGCGGCGCCGGACCGTGAAATCACCGGCTTGCCGTCGTGGAGCCGTTGATGCTTGCGCAAGGCCGGCGAGTCGGGCGGCAGGCGTTGATCGGCGGTGGTCTTCGGCTGGATGACGAGCGTCCGGGCGCCGGGGTAGCGATAGACCCAGTAGTGTTCGGGACCCACGTCGCCAAAACAATAGGGCAGAGGACCCCAGGCGCTGCTGTAAAAGCCTGAGACGCGTCCGTGCATCGTCGAGGCCCAAGGGCAATAGTCGTCGTCTTGCGTATCGACGAGTTCCAGCAAGCGGATGAATGCCGGATCGGCATACGGGTTGGTGTTGTTCGAAGGAATGATGACTCGATCGCCGGTGCGCAGCGGAGTATAGCGCAAGTCGAACGGATTGGCCGGAAAGTCCCACATGTAGTACTGGAAACCCCAGTGGCCCTGGTACCAGAGGATCGGCGGGTTGGCATACTTCGTGCCGAGCCGGGTGACCATGTTCCTGGCCGAGCGGGCGTGCAGATCATCGGCCACTGCCACGCCCAGCGCGACCAACGCGGCGGGCACCAACGGCACATAGAGTTGCCAGGCGGGCAACGTAGATCGGGCCTGGCCCGCGCCGCGCTGGCGCTGCGGCGCGGCACGGCGTTCGATCTGGCGCGCGATCAGGATGCCCATGACCGGCGCCGCGGGCAGCACGCTGCGGGCGTTGGTGGTCCAATTCACAAAGCCGGCAAAGGCGTAGGTGCCTAACAACCACAGCGCCAACAGCGCGGCCGCGGCGCTGCGGTCCTGCCAGAATTCGTGCACCGCCAGCGCGACGATCAACACGCCGGCGGCCAGGAACACGACAAAATGCAAGACCAGAGTATTGGGTTTGAGGTCGATGACCTGCGGCGCATCGAGTGCCCCGGCCGCCGACGGGAGGAGCATTTCCTGCAGGCCCGATCCCGCTGACAGCAACGCCGTGAGCAGTACGATTGCCGCGGCGATGCCGGCGACGACCCAGCGCGACCAGAGCAGGTGCAAGTAGCCGAGCACGCCGACGAGGCAGCCTCCCAGCATGCATAGCCCAAGTAAAGTCTGCCGTAGCGGCTCGCGGTCCTGCGCGCTCTTGCTCGAGGCGTAGAACATTGCCCGCGAGAGCAGCGCCGAGCCGTACCACCAGTGCGTGATCACGTCGAAGGCCACGAGTGGCGCGACGGCCAGGGCCAGCGCCAGCCCGACATGGAGCCAGGGCAGCGGCGCGGGCGGCTCCGGGCGACGTCCGCCGGCTGCGCGGGGCACGAGCCGCGCGCGGGCCAGGCTGTAGGCCAGCAGCAAGGGGACCAGGCAAACGGCGTAATACTTGGTCAATGCTGCCGCGGCGATCAACAACGCCGCAACGTAGAACAACGCAGGTCTCCGCTCGTCGCAGGCAACCAACCAGGCTAGCGCGGCCCACGTCCAGAGCGCCAGCATCAGCACATCGCACATCAGCGTCGTGCTCGAAACCCAAAAGGCCGGCGTGATGATCCCGATCAGGGTTGCCAGCAGAGGCCGCGCACACATCCGCGCGGCCAGCCCATAGGCGCCGATCGCCGCCAACACGGCCGGCACGAGCATCGCTCCGTGCAGGACCGCTTCGCGAAATCCGAACAACGCCCCCGCCGCGGCCAGCCAATAACAGGCCAGCGGCGGGTTCTGCGTCACCTGGTACATCAGCTCTTCGTGGCCGTACCAGTTGATCAGGTAGTTGTAGAAGTCCAGCGGATCGGACTGCAGGTGCTGGGCACACCAGACGAACAGCGGGTCGTCCATGTGCACGGGCTTCGTGAGAAACGGCAACAGCATCGCGAGCGACGCGCCGACCACGATGCCCACATCGCGCCACGACCAACTCGCCGTCGGGGCAGCGGGCGGATCAACAGCCGCAGGGGCAGGAGCGGTTCGCGATCGGGCCATGGGGGACTTGCCGGGAGTGCATTCAGGACGGCGGCAGTGATAATCCACCGCGCGACGATCGGCAAGTCGCCGAGGGGGCGCCAACCACCAGGCCGTCGCCTGGCAAGTTCCCCCGCGCGCGGTTCTTGCGTATCCTGAACGACTCCTTTACCGAGGAGGACCCGTGGCAGAATCGTCGGCTCTGAATTCTTCGCACCGCGTTGCGATCGCAGGCGGCTGCGCCGTCTTGCTTGGCGTGCTCGTCGTCGCGGTGTACTACCGCCCCTTGAGCTACGGATTCCTCAAGTGGGACGACGAGATCAATGTTTCCAAGAATGTGCGGTTGCGGCCGCTCGGTGCCGATTCGTTGCTGTATTTCTGGCGCAAACCGTATGCCGGCCTGCGCATTCCGGTCACCTACAACGTTCTCGCCGTGGTTGCCCATTTTGCCGGCGAGCCGATCACGAAGGCCAACCCGACGGGCTTGAACCCCGCCTGGTTTCATGCGACCAACCTGGCGCTCCACGGCATCTGTACGTGGCTGGTGTTCTTGCTCGCGTGGCGCGTCTCGGGCAGCGCCTGGGGGGCGGCCGCTGGGGCGGCGCTGTTTGCCATTCACCCGGTGCAGGTCGAGCCGGTCGCCTGGGTCACCGGCATCAAGGACGTGTTTTCCGGCGCGTTGGCGCTTGCGGCGCTGTTGCTTTACCTGGCGAGCATCGACTTCGACGAAGAGCCGCAGATGCAGGCCACACGTCGCCAGCTCGTCCAGCGCACGATCGCGACGCTGCTCTACATCCTGGCACTGGCCGCGAAACCTAGCGTGGTCACCCTGCCGGCGATCGCTTGGGTGATCCAGATGGCCGGCATGCGCCGCCCCTGGCATCAAGGGCTGGGCGTCTTGGCCATCTGGCTGATACTCGCGGGCCTGGCCACACAGGTGAACAAGGACCAACAGCAGGACGACATCGTGCTCGACGTCGCGCCCGGGTGGTCTCGTCCGTTGATTGCCGCCGACGCCTTGGCGTTCTACGCCTACAAACTGGCGCTGCCGCTCGGACTGGGCGCCGATTACGGCCGCTCGCCCCGCCTGGTGTTGAGTCAAGGCTGGCTCTGGTGGACGTGGCTCGTCCCGGTCGGAGCGGTCGTTCTGGCGGGGCTGTCGCGCCAGCGGCGCGCTTGGTGGCTGGCGTTGCTGCTCGTGGCCTTGGCCGTATCGCCGGTGCTCGGACTGGTGCCGTTCGGCTTTCAGCTCTATTCGACGGTTGCCGATCGCTACCTGTATCTGGGCATGTTGGGGCCGGCGCTCGCGCTGGCGATATTGTTGAGCTCCGCGCGCCGGCAGCTGCTTGCAGGCGCCTTGGCGGTGTTCGTTTTGGCGCTGTTGGCCGTGCAGAGCTTTCGGCAAACCGGCTACTGGCGCGACGACGTCGCGTTGTTTCGCCACGTCCTCGAAGCGGTCAATCCGCGGAGCTTCGTGGCTCGCAATAACGTGGGGTTCTGCCTGCAGGAGCGCGGTGAAACCGTCGAGGCCGAGCGGTTGTTTCGCGAAGCAATTGCCTTGCGGCCGCAATATGGCGATGCCCTGCTGAACCTGGGCAATATCTACTACGACCGTCAAGATTTCGTGCCGGCGATCGAGGCCTATCGCCGGTTGATTGAAGTTGATCCCCGTCATGGTCAGGGGTGGTTCAACTTGGGGAATTCGTATTCCAAGAGCGGCGATTTCGCCGCGGCCCGCGATGCCTATCGCCAAGCGCTCGCCGTCAGCCTCAGGTTTCGCAACGACCCGCGCACGCATTTCAACCTGGCTTTTGCAATGGCCGAATTGGGCGAACCGGCGGCAGCCGTCGCCGAGTACCAGTTGGCCGCAAAGCTGTTGCCCCGGTTCTTCGAGGCGCACTATCGCGCCGGGGTGCTGTACGAAGGCCTGGGGCGCAAGGCCGAGGCGCTCGCCGAGTATCGTCAGGCCTTGACGATCAATCCGAATTCGCAGGCCGTGCAAGCCAGGCTGAGCGCACTGGCGGGAGCATCGTCCGGTGAATGAAACCAACCGCTGGCCGGCAGCCGCCTGGCTCGAGGCCTGCGCCGTCGTGTTGGTTTTCGTGGCCACGACGGGCCTGGTTCCGCCGGAAGAGAACGAGCCCAACTATCTGGCCAAGGCGCGGCACTTCTGGGATCCGCAATGGGCCGCCGGAGACGTGTATCTCGACTCGGCCGACGCGCATTGGCTGTTCTGCATGGCGACCGGCTGGCTAACGCAGCTTGTCGACCTGGCCACCGTGGCGCAGATCCTGCGCCTGGTGATCTGGTCTGCCATGGCGCTGGGGTGGATCGCCCTGGGGCGCGCTATGGGCCTGCGACGCGGGGGGACCCTGCTTGCGGCCGCACTGTTTGTCGCCACAAATCAAGCGGCCAACGTCTCGGGAGAATGGGTCATCGGCGGCTGCGAAGCCAAGGGCTTTGCCTATGCGGCGTTGCTGGCGGCCATAGCCGCTTGGATCGGCGGGCGCCTTGCGGTCGTTGTACTGGCGCTGGGTTTTGCCATGGCCTGGCATCCGCTGGTCGGCGGCTGGGCGGCGCTGTTGTTGCTCTGCGCCCAGGTGCTGTGCCCGCTGCCGCAGCGGCAGGAACCTGTTTCGCTGACGCTCGCGTGCCTAGTTGTCGCCGCGCTGCTCGCAGCGTTGGGCGTGTGGCCGGCGGCCGCGATGAATCGTGGCGCGTCGAGTGACGTCGTCCGCGAGGCCCACCGCATCTACGTGTTCGCCCGGCTGCCGCATCATCTGTTGCCCGAGGCGTTCGGCCCGGGGAATTGGGCTCGTTTCGCGGCGCTGGTCGGTGTGTGGGTCGCGCAGGCCGCGCTGCTCCGCCGCGATCCGGCCTGGCGGCTATTGCAGGGAATCGCGGCCGCCGCGCTGTTCGCGGCGCTGGTCGGTACGCTGATCAGCTTCGGCACGCAGGCGCATCCCGACTGGAAGGCTGCCCTGTTGCGCTACTATTGGTTTCGTGCGGCCGATTTCTTTGTGCCGCTCGGAGTTGGCGTCGGCGGCGCGGCGCTGGCCTTGGGCTGCGGCGTGCGACGCGGCGTGCCCTTGGTCTTGCTCGCGGCGCTGCTGGCGGTGGGCGTACATTTCGGCGTCTCGATCCACGGCCAGCTCACGCGTAAGGCTCCTCCCGGCGAAGAGGCGCGGTATCCTGAGCCCTGGCGCGCGGCGTGTATTTGGGCGCGCGAACACACCCCGGCGACGGCGCGTTTCCTGACGCCGCGCTCGAGCCAGACGTTCAAGTGGTATGCGTCGCGCGCCGAGGTGGCCAACTGGAAAGAAACTCCTCAGGATGCGCGATCGATCGTCGACTGGTGGCAGCGGCTGCAAGCCTTGTACGGCGCGCCGCCGGGAATGATCACCAAGACGCCCGGCTGGCGAGCCTCGCTGACCGAGCGTACGCCGGACGAGCTGCGGAAGCTGGCTGTACACTACCGCGCGACGCATTTGTTGACGAGCGCCGAGCCGCGACTTAATTTGCCCTGCGCCTATCGCAACGAGCGCTATGCCGTGTACCTGTTCGAGCCGCGCGAGTAACCCTGCCGATGAGCCTGCTGACTCGTGACGACTACGAACGCCTGTGGCGCGCGACCGACCCCTGGGCCGGGATTCCGCCGCGCTACAACCTGGGTCACGCCCTGACGGCGGGCAACGTGGCCGCCGGGCGCGGCGAACGCGTGTGCCTGTACTGGGAAAACTCCGCGGGCGACGCGCGGCAACTGACCTATGCCCAGCTCGACGAGGCGAGCAATCGCTGGGCCTTGGCCCTGGCGGCGCTCGGCGTGCGGCGCGGCGAGCGCGTGCTGCTGCGGCTGCCAAACCTGCCCGAGTTCTATATCGCGGCGCTGGGTGCGGCGAAGCTGGGCGCCGTGTTCATTCCTTCGAGCACCTTGTTTCGCGCGGCCGAGATTGCCTATCGTCTTCGCGATGCTGAAGTGGTCGCGGTCGTGACCACGACCGGCCTGGCGGGCGAGGTTGAAATGGCCATGCGCGATCTGCCGCGGCGGCCGCACCTGATCGCGGTTCCGTACGCCGGGGAACCCTTGAAGGCCGGGCAACTGGACTTCAATCAATTGCTGCACGACGGCGCGCCCGATTTCGCCGCGGCCGACACGGCTCACGACGACGTGGCCTTCGTCGCCTACACGTCGGGTACGACGGGCGACCCCAAGGGCGTGGTGCACGAGCATCGCTACCCGATTTCCTACGAAACGCTCGTTCGCTATTGGCATGCCTTCCGCGACGACGACGTGGTGACCTGCCCTGCCGAAATGGGATGGCTGCTGCCGGTCGCGTCGACGTTCCTCTACGCCATGCGGAGCGGAGTGTCGGTCGTGCTCTATCACGCGCTCGACGGGCGATTTTCGCCGGCGGCCTGGTTTCGCTTGTTCGCCAAGTATCGGGTGACCAATTTTGTCGGCACGCCCACGATGTATCGCATGCTGGTGAACGATCCGGGCCTGGCCGGGGCCGATCTGAGCAGCCTGCGCCACGGGACCAGCGCCGGCGAGCCGCTGCCGCCCGACACGTTTCACGCCGTGCGCGAGCACTTGGGCTTCAGCCCCCTCGACGGCATCGGGATGAGCGAGTGCATGGTCTATTGCCACGCCATGCAGGGCTTCGAGATCGTGCCGGGCAGTTGCGGCCGGCCTTCGCCTGGCGTCGAAATCCGCGTGCTCGACGAGGATCTAAACGAAGTGCCCGACGGCACCGAGGGCGTGCTCTGCGTACGCCGCGGCACGCATCCGGGCATGATGCGCGAGTATTTGAACAAACCGGCTCAGACGGCCGAGGTGTTTCGCGGCGACTGGTACTACTCGGGCGACGTGCTGGTGCGCGATGCCGAGGGCCGGTTCTGGTTCCGCGGGCGGGCCGACGACTTGATCAAGGCCAGCGGCTATCGCATCTCTCCCTTCGAGGTCGAGAGCTGCCTGGCCGAGCATCCGGCCGTGCTCGAGGCAGCCGCCGTGGCGTGTCCCGACGAGCTGCGCGGCGACGTGGTCAAAGCTTTCGTCGTGTTGCGACCTGGGACGGCGCCATCGGACACGCTGGCCGAACAGTTGCAAGATTGGGTGAAGGCGCGGGCCGCACCCTATAAGTATCCCCGACGCGTCGAATTCGTCGCCGAATTACCCAAGACGCAAAGCGGCAAGGTCAAGCGCCGATTGCTACGCGACCTGGAGATCGAGCGTCGCCGCGCGGGCACCTGACATCGAACCCATGCCGTAGCACTTGCCATGTCGCTGATGAACGAACCGGACCTGACCGAATATCTCGTCCGGCGGCTCGCCGAGCCGCTGCCGGGCCGGGCCGCGCAATCGTTGTTCGAGCCCGAGTTGAGCTTTGGACGACATTATTCGCCACCGCCGCCCGATGCCCGCAGCGCGGCCGTGCTCGCTCTGTTGTACTGGCACCAAGGTCAATGGCACCTGCCCTTGATGCTGCGTCCCGGGACGATGATCGACCACGCCAATCAGGTGAGTTTCCCTGGAGGCATGATCGAGGAGGGCGAAGACAGCTACGAGGCGGCCGTCCGCGAGCTGCGCGAAGAGCTGGGCGTGCGCGAGCAGGGTATCGTGCGGTTGGGGGCACTGACTCCCTTGCACCTCTTCGTCAGCAATTTCCAGGTGCTACCGTACGTGGCGATGTTCGAGCGCCGCCCTGACTTCACCCCCAACGCCGACGAAGTGGCCGAGGTGCTCGAGGTGCCGTTGGCCCACCTGCTCGATCCGGCCAACTCGGGGGCCCATCGCCGCAAGCATCGCGGGTTGGAATTCCGTGCGCCGCACTACCAATGGCAGTCGCACCAGATCTGGGGCGCGACCAGCATGATGCTGGCCGAACTGATGGCCCTGATCGGCGAGTTCAATTCCGCGACACCCGATCTGCACTCGGCGCGTCGCTAGTCAACACGTGCAGGCGATAGCGGCCCCGGAAGTCGGGCAGGGGAATCTCCCAGGTCGTCTTCGGCAGTCGCGCGGCCAGATCATCGCCGAGCCGCGAGGTGGCCTGGACGGCGCCGCGCAGCCGGTCCGTGAGCGGCGCCAACAGACTGCTGCCGCGCTGCGACATCCCCGCGACGCCTGCCTGTAGTTGTTCCCAGCCGAGCCGCGCGGCGGCAGCAGGGCCGAAATCGAGCCGCGCGCTTTGCTGGAGCGCGCGCGGTGTCGGTTCGGCCAGCGCCGCGCGGACGAGTTGTTCGGCCAACTCTTCACTCGTGCTGACGATGAACCGGGGACCGACCGTGGCGATCGTCGGTGTCAGGTTCGGGCTGATCCCATCGGCAATCGCCGCCTGGGGGTAGATGCCGGCCGTGATCATGGCGCTACCGATCCGCCGGTTGCGCATCACGTATCGCGGCCGTCCGGCATTCGTGGCCACTTCGTTCGCCTGGCGGACCGCCGTTACAAAGGCCAGCACAAAGGCCGGCTTGATGCGCTCTGGATCGCGCGGCACGACCACCGCCGCCAGACCCGGCAGCGGAAAACTTGGCCGTCGCACCGCGTCGGGAAACTCTTGACGGGCCAGCACCACCTGCACGCTCGGTTCGATCTGGTCCAGTGTCTGCACACTGAACGACAATGCTTCCAACAACACCCGCAGCTCGGGGCTGTTTTCACCCAGACGGGCCAATCGCTCGGGGTCGAGCAGCGTTTGGGCCGTCAATGCGGCCAATTCGCGATCGACAAAGGTGCTGAGCGACAAAATGGTGCTCTCGGGCAGCAGCGGCGCGAACGTCGGACCTCGATTGGGGAGCGCTGCGACGAATTCCCAGAACAACCGGGCTTCTTTCGCCGCGGCGGGCGTGACGATGGTCGCCTCGCGCGGTTGCACCTGGGGCCGCGACGATACGGCCAGGTAGGTGTTCTCTTCGAGCGTGGCGCCAAAATTGGCCAAGGCCACCTCGGCAAACGCCCGTTGGTCTGGCGCCAAGTCGAGGCCGCGGCAAACCAACCGCGTGGCGCGCGACCAGCTCCGAGCGGCACGATGGCTCGTGCGATCGAGCCGCAAGAACATGCGTCGCGTCTGCTCGGCGGGCAACTGAGTCCAGGCGGCAGCGAATTGCCGGTCCGCAGCAAGCGGGGCGCGGTTGGGATCGCTACGGCGGTCAAGGATTTCGTCGAGCAGCCCGCGGCTGGAGCTGATCACCAGCCAGTCGCCTTGGCGCGACCAATACAGGGGCGTGAAACCGCGCACTTCGCGATCTGCCGACTGTGCTGCAGACAGCTCCTGCTCGTCGCCAGGCTGGCAATTCAATCGGGCGGCCAGGGCCCCGTGTTCGTCGTCCCAGGCGACAGCATCCAAACGTCGCGGCACGGATGCAAACCGTTCGAACCAGCCGGGCAATCCGTCATCGGTGCGCAGCTCGAACGGCTCGCGCCCCGTCTCGACGTACCAGGAAACAGTCGGCGGGAGCCACTGGGCAAACGACGGCGATTCGCCGCGTGCCGGCGCCGCAGCCAGCCAGCCGAGCAGCAGCCACGCGATCGCGGGAAAGAACGCCTTGTCGGCACGCATAGAATGTCAACGTCCGGCGCGATCGAGACAGATGGAACCCCCTGACTATTGTGCGTCGTCTCATCGCCGACGGCAAATGGCACATTGCGTGCTGCAGCACAACGGGCGACAATCGCACCGCACACTGTGCGAAAGGGATACAGTTTATGTCGCCAACTCGCTTCGCCCATCGGCGTTGCCTTCAGTCGTTTGCTGCTGCGGTCTGGCTGTGCTTTTTCATGCCAGCGGTCGCCGCTGCCCGAGGGCCGATCGATATCTGGCTCGACGTCGATCCCTCGATCGGTCTCCCGCGTGGAGAAGTCGACGATGGCTTAGCCCTGATTCAGGCGTTTCATTCGCCCGAGCTGCGGATTCACGGTGTAAGCGTCGTCTTCGGCAATACGAGCCTGGAAAAGGGCTATCCGATTGCCCAGAAACTCGTTGCCGATTATGGCCCACAAGGACTGCAGGTATTCCCGGGTGCGGCGAAGGCCGAGCAATTGGGCGAGGAAACGCCGGCCGTCACGGCGCTGGCGAAAGCCCTGACCGAGCGGCCACTGACCATTCTGGCCGTGGGGCCGGTGACGAACGTAGCCTCGCTGGTACAGCTCTACCCACAGCTCCGCGAGCGGATCACGGCGATCGTCGTCGTCGCGGGGCGCCGCGAAGGCCAACGCTTCGAAGTCAATCACGTCCGGCTCCGCGACGCCAATTTCGAGCATGACGTCGAAGGTATGCAGGCGCTGCTCGACACACAGGTGCCGCTGGTCTATGCCCCCTGGGAGGTGTCGTCGCAGGTCTGGTTGACGCGGGACGACTTTGCCGCGCTCGGCAAGCAAAGCGCCGCGGGCCGCTACCTGGCCGAGGCCACGCAGACCTGGCTCGATCTTTGGGAACAGGTCTTCAAAGCCCAGGGTTGTAACCCGTTCGACACGCTGGCCGTGGGCTGGTTGACGCATCCCGAGTTGATCGACGCCGAACAGCTCAGCACGCGGATTGTTGAAGGACCGGACGATCGCGCCGCCGCCAACACCCCGCCGGACAAGGTGCCGAATAAATCGTTCCTGATCGTCGAGCCTCCACGGGGCGACGCGCGGCGGGTGACCTATTGCTTCCGGCCGCATCCAGAGTTCAAGGGATTGTTGTTGGAGCGGCTGGCCGGTCCGCCGCAGAAGTAATTCCTCGTTACGTCCGCAGGGAGGGAAGTACCTGGTGAGCGTTGCAGATTCTGCCCGGGAGAACCCGATGCGACGACCGCGCGCCGTCGTGTTCGACCTCGATGGCCTGTTGTTCAATACCGAACTGTTGTACCCGATTGTCGGTGAGGAGTTGCTGCGGCGGCGCGGCTGCCAGATCACCAAGCAATTGCTCGACGAGATGATGGGCCGGCCGGCGCGCGTGTCGCTGCAATTGATGATCGACCGGCACCAGTTGGATGCGACGGTCGAGCAGTTGAATGCCGAGAGCGCTGAGATCTTCGTCGAACTGCTCGACACGCGGCTCGCGCCCATGCCGGGCGTCGTGGAGTTGCTCGCGGCGCTCGAAGCGGCGGGCATCCCGAAGGCCGTGGCCACGAGCAGCGGCCGCGCGTTTGTCGTCGACGTGTTGGGGCGGTTTTCCTGGGAGCCACGGTTTGAGTTTCTGTTGACCGCCGAAGACGTCGTGCAGGGCAAGCCCCACCCGGAGATTTACCTCAAGGCTGCCTCCCGGTTGGGGCGTGAACCGGCCGACGTGCTGGTGCTCGAAGACAGCGCCAACGGTTGTCGGGCGGCCGTGGCGGCTGGCACCCTGGCCCTGGCAGTGCCGGGCGAGCACAGCGCCGATCACGACTTTTCGGGGGCGCACCTGCGGCTCGAAACGCTCTGCGATCCGCGGCTGTACGCCGTATTGGGGCTCGAACGGCCGGCGTTTCCGGCACGCAAGGAAGCGTGCTAGCACTCGGCGGCAGCACGCTGGCGCGGCCACCTCGCTGGCGTCGGCTTGACCGTCTTTCGCCCGGGGCATTAGACTCGCGCCGCGCGCAGTCGGTGCATACCCCGGGGGAGGCACCCCGCGCCAACATGGATGGAGAGCAAGGATGCAGCGCACACTGGGCATTATCGAAGCCAATCCCCTGGCGCCGTGGTGGCGCCGTTACGCCGAACGATGCATTGCCGGCAAGACCTTGCTGGAATGGGTCGTACGCCGCGTGACCGATTGCACGCGGTTGTCGCACGTCGTCGTCGTGCTCGGCCGCGGCGAAGACTGGGAACAACTCGCCCGGCTGACGCCGCCCGACGTTGAGGTGTTTCACTCGCACGCCCGCGACGCCCTGGCCCGGGCTTGCGAGGCGCTCGACGCCTATCGCCCGGCCGCAGTCGTGCGGTTGCAGGCCGAGAATCCCTTCGTCGATCCGGCCTTGATCGATCGCTTGGTAAGCACGGGCGAACAACACGCCGAATGCGATTACATCACCTATAGCTCGCGCTCGGGGCGGTCGGCCGTGATGTCGTCGCTGGGGTTGGTGGCCGAGTGGTGCCGGGCCGAGGCGCTGCAAACGGCCAATCGATTGGCAACCTCGCCTGCCGAACGCGCGCAGATGACCCGTTTTCTCTACTCGCATCCCGAGCGTTTCCAGGTCCGGCTGGTTCCGTTGCCGGCCGAGATGGATCGCGAAGACCTGCGGCTGAAGCTCGACCACGTCGAGGATTGGGAACACGCGCTGGAGATTTACGAGGCGCTGGGTCCCGAGCAGCTTGATTGGCAGCGAATTGCCGAGCTGCTGCAGCATCAGCCGGAATTGCGGCAGCGGATGGCTGTTTTGAATCGCGACCACGCCGCGTAACCAGGGCAATCGAACGGCGCCGCGATCCCCTTCCGGAACGCGCGGCGGCGCGAGCGCGTCGTGGCCAGCTCGATCGCGCTCGAAGGAGCATGCGGCGCGATGGACATCTACTCCCATCTCGGGTTGGCGCCGACCGACGCCGTAGGGCCGCGGGCCGCGCTGTTGCTCGAAGGCACTTGGCCGGCGGCGGCGCCCACGCGGACGACCCTCGACGAAGAACTCGACTCGCGCTACCGCTGGCTCGATGCCGCCGCCAGCGACCTGGCGAGCGAAGCGGCCGGTCCCGAGGGCGATCCGGAGACGCTGGCGACGGTCTGCGGCTTGAATGCCCTTGTCCTGCGCTATTGGTTTGTCAAGTTGCTGCGGATCGTCACCTGGCTCGATCGCCATCAGGCCGAGTTGGAAGTGCCGCTGGTCTGCCACGTCGAGCGCGGCCGCGATGAGGACGTGGCCGCCTTGGCCCGCGCCTGGGGCGCGGCGCGCGAGGTCCCCATCGACTTGGTCTGGCACGAAGCGCGTCGCGCGCCATGCGCGAGCGCCCCGCCGAATCGATGGTGGCGACGCGCGGCGGGCGCATGGCTGGCACGCCCCGTGGGCAGTGCGCGCGGGGCCACGCCGCTGGTCGTGTTGTGCGGTAATCCCCGGCTGCTCAATCCGCTATGCGCCGAGTTGCTCGCCCGCAGGTGTCGCGTGGCCTGGCTCTACGATCGCTTCGCGGTCGGCAATTGGTGGCACTGGCAAGGCCGCGGTGTGGAGCAAATCGTCTGCAACGGCAGCCTGGCCGACGCGGGCTCGCTCCCCAAGCGGCGGCGCGACGCGGCGCTGGTGTTCGAGGGTCTCGATCTGGCGCCGCTGCTGGACGAGCGGCTCGAACGCCTGGTCCAGGCATCGGGCGCGCAACAAGCAAGAATTCTCGGCCAGGTTTCCGCGCATCTTCACCGGCTGCGGCCCGACCATCTGGTGCTCGACGAAGATGCCACCCCCCTGGCCCGCGCAGCGGTCGCGGCCGCGCGCAGCGCCGGCGTGACCAGCAGCGTCGTGCAGAATGCCGCGCCGGGAATTCGTTTTGCGTTTGCTCCCCTGGCTGCCGACCGGCTCTTGGCCTGGGGAAACGTGGCACGTCTGCAATTGGTCGATTGGGGAATTCCACCGCAGCGAATCGCCGTGACCGGGTCGCCCTGGCACGACGAGCTGTCGGCGCAGATCGCCGCTCAGCGAAACCGGCAGCCATGCGGCCAGGCGCGGCTGCTGTTGCTGGCCACGCCGCCGCCGAAGTCGGAGCGGCCTGACCTGGTCGCGTATCACAAGACGCCCCAGTCGTACCGCGCGATGATCGAGTGGTGTTACGACGTCGCGCAGACGCTGGGCGCGACGCTCACCGTCAAGCTGCACCCGCGCGCTGCCACCGGCGAGCCGTTTCGCGCGCTGGCCGCGTCGAAGCCGGGGCTGGAAGTGACATTCGTTGCGCAGCGCCCGTTGTGGGAATTGTTTGCCGCGAGCGACGCCGTCGTCAGCATGGGAAGCAGCGCAGGGATCGAGGCCACGTTGGCACAAGTGCCCGTCGTGCAGGTCATGCCGTCGGGTTCGGCCGATCTGTTGCCGGCCAAGATGTGGGGCATGCTTGGCACGGCGCGGAGTCGAGATGAATTGCAGGTGTTGCTCTGCCGTGCGCTCGGCACGGGGCGCACCGAACCGCCCAGCCGCGAAGTGTTTGCTCATCTCGCTCGCCCTGCGTCGATGCAGATTGCCGATCTGTTGCTGTCCGAATCGCGCGCGGAGCCGCGCCGCCAGGTCCCGTCGCCGGTCTCAGGCGTAGCCAAACCACGGTGAACTGCGTGCACGCATCGGCCGCAACAGCCAAGCACCCGATCGCCGAGAAAACCGGCTCTCCGTGGCGGCGCATCTGGCGCGACACGGCATGGGTCAGCGGCTCGACCCTCGTCGGGCAGGCCTTCGGCGCCGTCACGAGCCTGCTCCTGCGGGTGCTGCTCGATCCCGCGCAGATCGGGCTATGGCAAGGCGTACGTTTGGTGGTCAACTACGGCAACCTGAGCAACCTGGGAGTCAGCCGCGGCGCGAGCCGCGAGATGACCATTGCGTTAGGGCGCGGCGACGCGCCGGCGGCCGCACGCTCGGCCAACCTGGCGTTTACCGTCAACACGATCAGCAGCGCGGTTTGTGGCGCCGCTTTGCTGTGCTGCGGGAGCGCGCTCGCCTTCACGAGTACGAGCGCCTCGGGCCGGGCATGGGGCGCGGCCCTGGTCGTGGCGGGTCTGCTGTGCGTCGTGCAGCGGTTCCTCACCTATCAGGTCACGGTGTTGCGTGCGCATCAACGCTTCGCGACGACGGCCACGGTCACGGTCCTCGAAGCGGCTTTGACGCTGTTGATCTGCGGTGTGGCCGCGGCGCTCGGGGGGCTGACGGGCCTGTACCTGGGCAGCCTGGTCGTGGGCCTGATCTGCGCGGCGTATGTGACGCTCGGAACGGGTTCGCGGCCCATGCTGGCCTGGGATCGAGTTGAGATGCGACGGCTGTTGGCCGTGGGTTTTCCGATCCTACTCGCGGCCCTGGCCAATCAGTTGTTTCGCTCGCTCGACCGACTGACCATTTTGATGTTCATGCCCGATCGCGAGTTGCAGTTGGGGCTCTATAGCGCGGCCCTGTTGGCCACCGGGCAGATGTTCGGCGTCGCCAATGCGCTGGCCACCGTGATGGGACCACGCTATGGCGAGATCCTGGGGCGCACCGGCCACACGCGCAGCGTGGCGGCTCTGGCCGCGTTGGCCAGCGGTCAGCAGACCGCTCTCCTGGCAGTCATCGGCGCGATGGCGATCGTGCTCGGCGCGCCGTTGCTCGGCCTGGTCTTGCCGGAGTATCGGACCGGCCTGCTCGGCTTGCCTTGGCTCGTCGGCGGGACGATCGCGCTCGGGATCGCGCTGCCGGCGAGCCAGTATCTGATCACGATCGATCGCCAACGCGCGCTGTTGAGAATCGTGCTGGCATCGGTCGTCGTCGGAGCGGGACTCAACCTGGTCGCGATCTTCTCCGGCCACGGCATCGCGGCCCTGGCCCTGGCCGTGGGCCTCGGGCAGACGCTCTACGCCGTGCTTGTCGTACGCTATTCGTTTTGGGTCGAGCTGGCGGCCGTCGAGCGGCGGCACTATCTCGAGCGCGTCATCCTGCCGGCCGTGGTGTTGTTCGCTGCCGCCTGGGCACTGCAAGTCGAGCTCACGGCGCCAATCGCCTGGTTGAGCGTCGCCTGGCGATCGGTGGTGATGATAGCCGTTGCCGCGGGCGTGTTGGGGCTGGCCTGGCGCCCGCGTCGCGCGGCAGACGAGGAATTTCCGCAGTCGAATGAAGAATGGCGCGCGCGGTGTCATAAGCCGGGCGCCGACCACCTCGGCAACTCGTACGCGCGCTGGGTCGCGCGGCCCGTTGCCTTGCAGGTGACGCGCCTCGTGGCGCCTTGGGGACTTACGGCCCATCAGGCCACGGGCCTGGCGTTGGTCGTAGCCATCGCGGCGGCCGGTTGCCTTGCAGTCGGTACGCCCTCGGCGTTGCTCGCGGGTGCGGTGCTCTTGCAGCTTTGGTATGTGCTCGATCACGTGGACGGTCAATTGGCACGGTTTCGTCGGACGGCCTCGCTCGACGGTGTGCAACTCGACTATCTCATGCATCACGTCGTGCATCTGCTCGTACCGCTAGGACTGGGCTGGGGTGTGTTTCGCACGACGCTGAACCCCGTGTGGATGGCGGCCGGTCTGCTCTGGGGTTTGGGATTGCTGTGCCTGGGCCTCTGGCACGATGCGCGCTACAAGGCGTTCGTCCAGCGGCTCAAATGGGTCGAGGGCGAACTGATCGTTCGCGGGGCCGGCGGCTGCGCGCCGCAACCGCCGGCCGCGTGGCCGCGCGAACCGCATCGATGGCCGGGTCACCTCGTGCGCAAGCTCTGCGAAATGCACGTGCTCATGCTGGTCCTGGGCCTGGTGGCGTTGCTCACCTGGGCGACGGGTGACCGGGCTTTGCTGGGTTCGCGGGTCTTGCTGGGCTGCCTCGCTCCGGTTGCCGCGTTGCTGGCCGTCGCGGTCGTTGTTCGCGACCTGGTCTCCGGCCACGCCGAACGCGAGTTCGCCGACTGGTATGGCCCCCCCGCGGGGAGCACCTTGCGTCAGGATGGCAGTCGCTGGCGCGTCGATGCGCCCACCGCGACCCCTCCGCCAAAACGCGCCAGCACGCGCGGTGCGAGCCGGGTGTGATAGCACGCGGCCGTTCGTCTTGACCCCGTCGCAGCGGCTCACCTACCTTGCGGCCCGTTTGCCATTGCGCACGCGGTGCTAGCACCCCGAGCGTCCATTCCAGTCATGTGCCGGCAACGGATGGCCGCCATGCCGATCCAAATCGTCGTCTTGAATTACAACGGGCGCCACCTGCTCGAGCAGTGTCTGCCGAGCGTCGTGCGCGCCGCGGCAAACTCGCGCTATGAGTGCCGCGTCGTGGTGATCGACAATCATTCGCAGGACGACTCGCGAAAGTTGCTCTCGGCGCATTTCAAGCAGGTGCGCGTGTTCGAGCGCGACAACCGCGGACTGTGCTCGTACAACACCGTGCTCGGCGAACTCGATGGCCAGGTGGCCGTGCTGTTGAACAACGACGTGCAGCTCGACCCGGACGCGATCGATCCGTTGGTCGAGCCGCTGCTCGACCCGACGATCAGCGGCCGTCACCGATTGTTCTTCACCGCCGGCCAATGCTGGCAGTTGGACGACCAGGGCTACGAAGGCTTTCGCACGGCCGTGCGCTGGTCGTGGGGACTAGTACAAGCCACCTGGGATTTCATCGGCTACGAAGAGGGGATCGATCGCCCCGGGTTGACCGCCTCGGCCGGCGCCGCGCTGGCCGTCGATCGCGAGCTGTTCCTCAAGCTGGGCGGGTACGACCCGCTCTACCTGCCAGGGCGCCTCGAGGATCTCGACCTGTCGTATCGCGCGTACCAGGCGGGCTACGTCGGCTGGTATGTGCCCGAGTCGAAGGCCACGCACATTGGCGCCGCGACGTTCAAGCACGAGTTTGGTCAGCGCGGCTGCGAGCGGCTCGCGTTGCGCAACACGCTGTTGTTCCAGTTCAAGAACCTGCTGCATCCCGAACATCGCCTGCGCATGTGGACCGGGATCGCCGTCCGCCTGGTTCGCGAAGTCCTGCGGGCTCCGTGGCTAGCGCCGGGCGAGCGGTTTGCGCTGTGGCGCGCGCTGCCGCAGGCGTGGTTGCGCCTGCGCGAAGCGAACGAGACATCGGGCGAGCGGCATCCTGTGCCTACCCGGTATTTGTTCAGTCGCGAGTGGTGGCGTCATGTCCGCCGCGAGTCGCAGTTTTTCCACCGTTTTTCGCCCGATCAGATGGGAGGCCAGTTGCACCAGGCCACGGTGCCCGGCTACCGGCGCCTCCTGGGGCTCGAGGAAGCCTCGCCACCCCGTTTGCACGAAGCTGCCGACCAGGACGTCGGCACGCATGCCGCGACCGTCTAGGCCGCGGCGACTCGAGGAAGGAACCTGCATGAGCGTGGGCGCGACGATCGCCGTGAACGACCGCCATCGCTGGAGCCGTTGGCACGCCGTGCCGCTGGCCGCGTGGCTGGCCGATCGCCTGGCCCACTCCTCGTTGCGCCCCTGGCAAGTTACGTGCGCAGGGCTGGTTTGCACGCTGGCGGCGGCAGCGATGCTGTGCGTCGCACCGACGTGGCACCTCGCCGCAGCCGCGCTGGTCTGGGCGGCATGGCTCTGCGACCGGCTTGACGGCGCGCTGGCCCGGCGCCAGTCGACCGCCACGGCCTGGGGCGGCTGGCTCGACGCCAACGTCGACGAACTGGGCGACGTCGCGATTCATGCCGGGATCGCGGCAGCCTTCGCGACCGAAATCTCATCGGCCGTATGGGCGCTGTTTGCGGCGTTCGTGGTCGGCAAGTATCTCTTGGTCGCCGGGTTGCGCTTCGAGGAGCAGGTCGTAGCGGCTTCGACCGCGCCGCTCGGAGCCCGCGCGGCACCGGGCGCGGCGAGCCGCGCGCGGCGCCTGTATCACGAACTCGGCGACGCCGACTTGCGCTTGCATTTGCTGTTGGCGGCCCTGGTCTGTCGTGCCTGGCTGCCCGAACTAATCTTCGTGGCTTCCTATTACAACCTGCGCTGGATGGTTCGGTATGTGCTCGTCGCGCGGCGACTGTGCGGAGGTGCGCCTTGAACCGCCTTCCCGCGTTGTCCATCGCGATGATCGTGCTCGACGAAGGCCCGCGCTTGGTACGGCTGCTTCCCCGGCTCGCGTGGGCGGGGGAAGTGCTGGTCGTCGACGGCGGCTCGCGCGACGACTCGATCGCAATTGCCCGGCGCTACGGCGCGCGGGTAGTCGAACGGCGATTCGATCGTTTTGCGGCCCAGCGCAATTTTGCGATCGACCAGGCTCGCGGCACCTGGGTCTTGTCGCTCGATGCCGATGAAACGCCCTCGCCGGCGCTGGTGCACGAGCTGGCCCGAACGCTGGCCGCGCCACGCCATGCGGCCTATCGCGTGCCGATCCGCAGCCGTATTTTCGGCCGCGCGTTCCGTTACAGCGGTACTCAGGACGACCGACCGTTACGGTTGTTTCGCCGCGACACCGCGCGCTGGGAGGGCGACGTCCACGAGCAGCTTCGCCCGAGCGGTTCAGTGGGCTCGCTCGGCGGCTGGTTGGAACACGACACGCTGGCCGATGTGCCGATGTTTCTTGCCAAGATGCGCCGCTACACCGCGCTGTCCGCGGCTGCCCGGATCGAGGCGGGCGCGTCGCCGCGCGCCGGCGAACAATGGATCGCACCTGCTTGGGAGGTGTATCGCCGGCTGGTCCTGAAGCTCGGCCTGCTCGACGGTCCGCAGGGGTGGCTGTTTTGCCTGCTGAGCGGGTTGTCGACCTACACGGAGATTGCCACTGTCCACCGCACGCTGCGGGCGCCGGGCAGCGGCGCCGGGATGCGCCTGGCGCTGCGCCGCGCCTGGCACCGCCTCGTCGTTCAGGAGGCAGGTGGATGAACGCTTTGCCGTTGCTGCCGCTGGTGCTCGATCGCGTGCCCGACGCGCTGCCTCAAGTCCTGGCTCAGGAAGGCATCGCCACGGTCGACGCCCAGTCCGGCCACGACCTGGGGCGCTTTGTCCTGTACGACTCGCGTGCCGTGTCGGTGCCGTGCTGCGGCAATGGCCAGACGCCGATCGACGTCGACCCCTTGCGTGCCGAGTTCGCGGAGGACCCGTTCGCCGCGCTGTGCGACGAGAACACGGTGCGCGGGTCTTGGGCGGTGGGCGGCCTGGAACTGACCGAAGAGATTGCCCGCGTCGACAAGCGGCTCGTGGCGCGGCGCATTGCGGCGTGGCTGCGTGAACGGGTCGAAGCGGCGGGCGGGGTGTGGCTGCGGTTGGCCGCGTTTCCATTTCCCTATCGCAGCGCCTTCAATTTCCGCGTCGACCACGACGATTACGACCCGGCCGACTTTCGCACCACGTTGCACGCTTTGGGCGGCTACGAGCAAGCGGCCAGCCATTTTGTCTGCGCCGCCGATTTCGAGCGGTTTCCCTATGCGCTGCAATCGCTGCGCGGCTGTGACGTCGGCGCGCACGGCTACCGGCATCACACCTATCGTGAGCGCGACCTCAACGTGCAAAACATCCGCCGCGGCATCGACGTACTGCTCCGCGCGGGGCTCAAGGTCTCCGGCTTCGTCGCCCCGCATGGGCGATTCAATCCGGGCCTGCTGGCGGCGCTCGAATCGCTGGGAATCACGCACAGCTCCGAGTTCGGCCTGGCCTACGACGCGTTTCCCTATTTTCCCGGCGGCCGGAGCGTGTTGCAGATTCCCGTCCATCCGGTGTGTCTGGGCCTGTTTCTCGAAGCGGCCAACCGGGCACCGCAAGACGCAGGCACCGCGATCTCGCCGGCGGCGGCAGCCGATCTCGCAGCGGCCTATTTTGAACGCGTCGCCCGGGCACGCTACCTGGCCGGCGAGCCGATCTTCTTCTACGGGCATCCCACGGGCCGGCTCGGACGGTATCCGCATGTGCTGCGGCGGCTGTTGCAGACGGTCGACGAGATGGCGTCGGTCTGGCCGACGACGCTTACTGATTTCGCCGCCTGGTGGCGGCAGCGTGGTCGCGTCCGGTTGTCCGCGTGGGCGTGTGAGGATGGTTTGCGCGTGACCTGCGAGTCGCGGCCTGCCGACTACCGGCTGTCCGGCGAACTTTGGCGCGGCGAGCTCGTCGCGCGAGTGCCGCTGGACGAGAGCGAGCTTCTGTTGCCGTGGGATGCCCTAGTGTTCGAACGCCGCGCGCGCGACGCGACGCCGCGCCCGCTGCGCCTCGATCGCCGTGAAGGGCTGCGCGGCTGGCTGCGCCGAGCGCTCGATTGGGAGCGCGAAACGCCGATCGACGAGATCGATACGACGAGCCTTCGTGGCTGGATGAAAAAGACGCTGCGCCGCGTGCGCAGTTGACCCGCGTAAAGGATTCCGCGCATGGCAGGGATGACGCCACTGGCACGCAAGCGCCGCGCAGGCAAACCAGGCGGCCGCGCACGGACATTGGCCGCCACAGCGCTGGCGCCGGTGCGGCGCGCCTTGCGCGTGCGCCTCGCGGGTGGTCTCGGTGCGTTCGCGGCGCCTGGCGGCGGCGAGGTCCAATTGACATCGACGACGGCGGCGCTCGCTGAGCTGGGGGTCGATGCCCGACCGTGGCGTCCCTGGGAAGATGGTTTTCAGGGGCTCGACGTGCTGCATCTCGTTGGCACGCATCGCGAGTATCGGCCGGTGATCGCGGCGGCGCAGGCGGCCGGAGTCCGCGTGGTTGTCTCGCCGGTCGCCTGGTTCGACCGGCAGGCCGTGTGGCGCGAAGAACGTCCCTTGGCACGCCGTGTGGCGGGTTGCGCCGCGCTTGGCCTCCGCGAGCTGGGCTGGGCGCCGAACGGTTGGCGCGGGGAAATCTATCGGGCCGCCGATCGACTGCTGCCCAACTCGCACGCCGAGTCCGCGCAGCTCCAGCGCCTATTCCAGATTGACCGGGCCCGGATCGCGGTCGTGCCGAACGGCACCGACTTGCGGTTCGCCACGGCGACGCCCGAGGCATTCTACGAGCGCTTTGGTTTACGCGATTTCGTGCTTTGCTGCGGTCGCATCGAGCCTCGCAAGAATCAACTCGCTCTGATTCGCGCATTGGCCGGCCGTGCGTTGCCGCTCGTGTTGCTAGGTGATGCGGTGCCCGGCGCGGAGCGTTACCTGGCGGCATGTAAGGCAGCCGCCGGCGAACACGTCACCTTCTTGCCCGCGCTGGCGCACGACGACCCGCTCCTGGCAAGTGCCTATGCCGCTTGTCGGTGCCTGGTGCTGGCGAGTTGGTTCGAGACGCCGGGCCTCGCCGCGCTCGAGGCGGCACTGACCGGCACGCCGCTGGTGATCACCGAACGGGGCTGTGCCCGCGAGTATTTCGGGACCAGGGCGCACTACGTGCAGCCCGACGATCCGGCGGCGATCCGCCGAGCTGTCGAGTGCGCGGTCGCTGCCGCGCGCTGCCCGGAATTGAGCGAGCACGTCCGGCAGAGCTACACCTGGCGGGCCGTGGCGCAAGCGACGAAAGCGGTTTATGAAGCGATCCTATAACGCGGCATCCTGGTCGGCGCGTGGCCGAGTGCGGCGCGAACTGAAGCAGGGCCGTTATCGGTTCGTGCGGTGGCGCTGGCATCTGGTCATGGGCCTGGTCGATGCGCTTGCCCGAATCTTGATGCGCATGCACGGCGCACTCCGGCGCAGCGTGGCCGACCAGGCGCCAAGCGCGCAGGAGCCGCGCCCGATTCGCCGGCTGTTGGTCATTCAGCTCGATCACCTGGGCGACGCGGTGATTTCGCTCGGGATGTTTGGTCCACTGCGCAAGCAGTTTCCCGAGGCGGAGATCGACGTCCTGGCCGGCGCCTGGACGGCAGAACTGTTCGCCGCCTGCGGTGAGGTGAACCGGGTCTATGTTTCGCGCGTGAATCGCTTTTCGCGTCCACGCTCGTGGTTTTGGCCCTGGTCGCTCGTTTCCTGGGCCCTGCGGCTGCGCAGCGAGGGCTACGACGCGGCGATCGACGTCCGCGGCGAGCTGCCGCACGTCCTGCTCATGTGGCTGGCAGGAATTCCGCGGCGCGTAGGTTTCAGTGCCGGCGGCGGTGGCTGTTGGCTGACGCACAGCGCGCCCTATGTCGCCGGCCGACCTGAATGGCGCTCGCGCGTGGCGTTGCTCGAGCAGCTCGGAATCCAGGTGGACGAGCCTTGGCAACGGCGGATCAACCTGGCTCCCGATCTGAAATCGCGTCGCGCCGTTGCCGCACGATTGCAGACCGACACGCGGCCGCGCCGTCCCGTGTTTGTCGTTCACTTGGGAGCGGGCACCGAGGCTAAGCGATGGCCCGCCCCACACTGGCAGGAACTGCTGGGAAGGCTGATCTTGGCCCACGATGCACGCATCCTGCTGATCGGTACGGCCGACGAGCAGCCGCTGGCCGACCGCATCCTGGGCGCGGCGCGCTGGCCCAACGTGGAAAACCTGCTGGGGCGCTTGAGCCTGCTCGAACTGATTGCCTTGCTGGAACGTGCCGAGCTGTTCGTCGGCGCCGACTCGGGACCAGCCCATCTAGCGGGTTTGTTGGGAGTGCCCACGATCGTCTTGTTCAGCGGCACGAATCATGTGCTTCAGTGGCGCCCCCAAGGTGCACACGTGGCTGTGCTCCGCACGGAACCAGGGTGCAGCCCGTGCCATCGCACGACTTGTCTTTGGGCTGAGCATCCGTGCATGAGCGAGTTGCAGCCCGAGCTGGTGTGCCGGCGGATCGAACATCTGCTCGCGCGGCGGCGCGAAGCGGAACTCGGCTCCAGCTCGATCACCGCGCAGCTCAGGTCTGGCCGCGGACTACGGTTTCTCTAGGCGATGACCGTCTTGTGGCGAAAGGATTCGCACCATGATTGCCCCGTTGAAACAGGACGATGGCCGGCGGCTGGCTGAGTTGCAGCGTTGGCGCCGCGCACGGCGCATCGCGGGCGAGGCGCTGTTGCGCGGCGAGACGCGCCGCCCGACGCCGTTCGAGCCGGTGCCTGCCTGGCAAGCCTGGTTGCTGGCCGGCTGGGTCGCAATGACCGCTGCCGTTTACCTGTGGATCATGCTTGTCCGCTAACGTCCGCCGGGAGTCGCCATGCTCGCGAGCCTCGCATCGCTTACCGCGCTGGGGTTGATCGCCCTCGCCGCCGGGGGAGCGGGCCGCGCGCTGGTGCGGTGGCTCCAGATCGATCGCGGCCTGTCTGGGGCGACACTTGCTGCCTGGACCTGGGGCCTCGGTCTGGCCGCGGCCGGATCGACGGTCGCGATGTTGGGTCTGCTCGGCCTGCTCTATGTCCCGATTCTCGCCCTGGCGACTTTGATCGCGGCGTTGTGGGGGCTGGTCGAGGGCGCCGTCTTCGTACTGGCCGCCCGGCAAGCCGTCGTCACCACCGGTAATCAGCGGATCGACGCCGTCGCGAACCACGAGCCCGCCGTGGCCGAACCGCCGCGCTGGGTCTGGTACGGCGCCATGGGCCTGGCCGCCTTGGTCGTCTCGATTACGTGGTTGGGATCGTTGGCGCCGCCCACCGCGGGCGACGCGCTCTATTACCATCTCGAATTGCCAAAACGTTTTCTTGCCGAGCACCGATTGCTGTACCTGCCTGATCACGACAAGTGCACGTTTCCGCTGCTCGCCGAAATGTGGTACCTGTGGGCGCTCGCCTTGGCCGATGCACCAGCCGCGACGCTGGTTCACTGGCTAGCGGGGCTGCTGCTCGGTTTGGCGACGATGGCCGTGGCCGAGCCCCTGCTGGGTGCGCGCTGGTCGCGGATCGCCGGCGCGGCCGTGCTGCTGGTGCCCGGCGTGGCGAACCAGATGTCGGTACCCATGAACGACCTGGCGGCCGCGGCCTATGTCGCGCTGGCCGTGGCGGCGTACCGGCGCGTGCTCGACGGGCAACAAGCCGGCGCGTGGGCCCTGGCATGTGGGCTGACCTTGGGCGCGGCGCTGGCAACCAAATACCTCGCCGCGTTGGCCATCGTAGCGCTGGTGTCGGTCGTTGTTTGGCGTGCCCTCCAAGGCTCGGCGGCGCATCAAGCGGCCCTGCGGTTGGGCTGGATCGCCGCTTGTGCTGCATTGGTCGTCGCCGCGCCGTGGTATGCGCGCGCCGCCTGGCATCGCGGGAACCCGGTCTATCCGTTTTTTGCGGCTCACCTGGGCGAACCCGCTGCCGAGGCCTTGCCCGACCGCAAGACCCCCCTGCCCTTGCACGTTACGGCGCTGGCCACTGCGCCGTGGCAGATCACTATGCATCCCGAGCGCTTTGGCGGACGCGGTCATCAGCTCGGCGTGCTGCTGCTCGCGCTGCTGCCGGGCCTAGTCGTTGCGCGGCGGCTCCAGGGTTTGGGCGAATTGTTGGCGATCGCGGCGATCTATTTCCTGCTGTGGTATGCGCTGCGTCAAAACGTGCGCTTCTTATTGCCCGTCGTACCGTTGGCCGCGACGGCCATCGTCTGGGTGCTCGCGGAATCTCCGCGACTCAGGCGCGGTCCGCGCGAGATCGTCTGGGGCAGCGTCGCGCTTGTTGGGCTGTTGACGCCGGCGGCCGCGCTCAAGTGGAACGGTGATCGTGTCCAAGTGGCCTGCGGGCTGCAAGCCCGCGACGACTACCTGCTCGCGCATGAGCCCAGCTACCCGGCGGCAACTTTGTTGAACCAGTACGGCGGCGGCCACGCTCACGTTCTAAGCCAGGACTACCGCGGCTTCTATTTCGCGGGCCCGTTCACGTGGGAGAAGCTCTACCGTCTGCGCCGCGGCAATCCCTGGCAGCGAGTGGCTCCCGACGACCTGAGCCGAATTTTGCGCGCCGAAGGGTTTTCGCACCTGCTCTTGGTCGCCGCGCCCGAAGCGCCGCAGATGTTCGACGACGAATTGTGGCGCCTCGTCGAGTCTCAGATCGAACGCGAACGCGGATGCTCGAATCCCAGCCTGGCCACGCTGCACGACTACCAGCGGCGCGACGGCGACGGCCTGGCGCGCCGCTATCGCCTGATTGAGCTGCGCTAACGGACCCCTGGCACATGCGTTAGGGATGTAGTGTTCGGACGCAGGCATCCCACATCATGTGGCGCAAGCCGTGCCTGGTGATCGCAGCTCTACCGCAACCCGCGTAGAAACTCCTGCAGGTCCTCGTCCTCATCTTCATCGGACGCGGCCGCCTCGGCGGCTTTGGGAGCCGACGTGGCATCGGGCTGCTCTTCGAATTCGATCGGTAGCTCGAAGCCTGGCTCGGCGGCGTCGAGTTCCGCGGGCATTTCAATCGCGTCGGGCATTTCCGCCGCCTCGAAGCTCACCTCACGATCGAATCCTGACTGGTCGATCGGATCGACTTGCGGGAGATCCGCCTCGGGCGACGGTACAGCCGCTGCACCGGCCGCGGCCTCACTGGGCTTCGCTTTGCGTCCAAAGGGCCACCAGCTTCGCTTCGGCTGGGCGGGCTTCGGTGCTTTAGGTGCCTTGGCAGGCTTCGGTGGCTTGGTGGCCTTGACCTTTTTAACCTTCTTTCCCGACTTGCCTGCGGGTGCCTCTGCGGCCTCGGCAGGCGGCGGCGAGACGGCCAGCTCGTCGGGCGAGCCGACCATAGAGTAGTCGTCGCTGAAATCGAGTTCGATGTCGGTCGCATCTGCGCCGGGTGCCGCAGCAAGCTCCGGCAAGGAACCCGACGAGGCATCGATCGCTTCGACTGCGTCATCGTCGGCGGCAAACTCGACTTCGGCCGAGGCAACCGGACGCGTCGGCGACTCGCTCAGCTCGAAGTGCTCTTCGAGCGGCGCGCTGTCGGCGTCGAATTCTACCGCGGAGAGTTCCGCTTCGGGCTCCGGCAACGCCAGCTCGGATTCGCTGGCCAGCGCCGTGGGTGCATCGTCGATGGCATCGAAATCGAAATCGATCTCTTCGGCTTTCGCGTTCGCGTCCGGGCCGGAGCCCAGTACGAAGTCGTCCGCTGCGCGCACGGTCTCCTGCGAGGGTGCCAGCTCGGTCACGCCGTCGGGCACCGGCTCGTCGGCGATGAATTCGAGCACAGCCTCGTCGGGCTGTTGCAGTTCGAGCGGCTCGAGCACATGGCCCGTCGCAAACGGATTGCCGGTCTCGACGGCGGGCGAATCGTCGATCGCTTCGACCGACGGTTCAACCGGCAATTCGACTTCGGCCTTGGCTTCGTTCGCTGTGGCCTTGCCACGTCCCCAGAAACTCGACTTTTTCGCCGTTGGCGCGGGCTGGGGAGACTTGGCTTTCGCGGGCGGTTTTTTCGCCGCCGGCTTGGCTGGTTTCGTTGGTTTGGACGGTTTGGTGCTGCGCCCGAATGGCCACCAACCGCGCCGCGCGGCTCCTTGCGTCTTGGCATCCGCCTCGATGACGTTGGCATCGGCGACGGCCCCTGCGCTCGGATCGAAGAGTTCCTCGCCGGGTAGGGCCATCTCCGCCGGGGCAGGCGTCGCCGACGTCTCGTCGAAGGACAGGTCTTGAAAATCAAGTTCGGCCGCTTCGTCGGCCGCCGCAGCCGGGATGTCGAGCGGCGCGGGCTCTGCGTCGAAGGCCTCGAACTCGCCCGGCTCTACCTCGACCTCTTCGGCCGTCGCGGCCGGCGGATCGAGATCGACGAAGAACGACTCATCCTCGTCCGCAGCCGGCGCAGACTCGTCGACCGCCTCGGCAGACGCCGGTGCGGCGGCCGGGGCATCATCGTCGAGAAACGCGAGGGCATCGTCCTCGGAAATGTTCGCCGGGGTCGGTGCCGAGGCAGGTGGTTCGTCAGCCTCGGCGCGTTGAACCACGTCGGCACCGAGCGACTCGAACGAGAGGTCGTCGTCGAGCGTGTCGACCGGCACGGTACCGCCGGTCGATTCCACCGGCCCGCTGGCGACGGTCGCGTCGCCAGTCCAGGGTTCGGTGCGGCCCCAATCGGCGCCGAGTTCATCGGCTACCGGCTGTTCGGTGGCCGGCTCATCTTCGAAACTGATATCTGCGACGGCCAATTCGTCGACGCCTTCATCGGCGCGCGTTGCAGGTCCGTCGCTCGGCTCTTCAAGATCGATGCCTTCGAAGATGAAATCGTCTTCGTCCGTGACCGGGGCATGATCGTCGATCGAAATGTACTTCGCTTCGGGTCCAATCTCGGTCGGCGCGGAGTCTTTGACGGTGAGCCCGGCATCCGCCAGCGCATCGTTGGCCGAGGCCGCTTCGGGCTCCGACGCTACCTCCAGCAGCGGCTCGTCCAGAACGTCTGAAAGCGGCGTGGGGGCTTCATCGAAATCGTTGACGGCGCTGGCCGGTACCGCCGGCTGATCGTCGGCGAGCGGAAAGATCTCGGCCGACGGCTCGTCCCAGTCGCGTGCGTCGCGCGGCTCGTCGCCTCGGTCCAATTCCTCGGAGGCATCGAACGAGAACATCCGGTCCTCGTCCGAGACCAAATCTTCGAGGGGTGCGTCGGCCGAAGCTGCCTGAGCGTCGTCGTCGTCCATCTCGGCCGCCGGCTCGAATGCAACCGGCGCTTCTGACTCCGGCGCGGCAACCTTGGCCGGGGCCGCATCCTCGAAGCCGAAGTCGATCACGTCGGCTGCTTCCGGAGCCTCGGGCGCAAGCTCGCCCTCTGCGACGGCAAATCCAGCGCTGGCCGCCTCGTCGAGCAGTTCGAGCGGCTCGAACTCTTCTTCCGAGGGCTCGTCGACAGCCGGCGCCAACAGCTCGCCCACCGAGTCGACTAGATCGACTTCTTCCGCAGCCGGCGCTGCGGGGGCCGGCGGTTCTAGATCGCTCGCTTGCAGCTCTTCCTGCAAGTCAAAGTCGAGCTCGCCCGCCGGTTCGGCCAGCGGAACTTCCGCCAACTCGATTGACTCGAATTCGCCAACCGGCTCGGCCGCGAACATTGGCTCGTCTACGGTCGGCTCCGCGGCCGCGGCCATAGCGACGGGCTCGTCGTGCTCGAAGTCCAGCGGTTCATCGTCTCCCGGCAACGATCCGGGAGCGTCCGGAGTGATTTCCAGTTCGGCGTGTTCGGCTGGCGCCAGGTCGAAGTCGAGCGAATCTTCGTCGGACACGACCATGGCCGCTTCGGCCTCGGAAGGCTCGTCGGCGGCAACTGTGGGCGCGGCCTCAACAGCGAGCGTGGCCGCGGCGTCGGCCGCAGGCAGGGGGTGGTTGTCCACCCCGTTGACACGCTCGTACATCACCTCGAACACCAGGGGACCCACCGTCAGACGCTGGCCTGGTTCGATCGCCTCCTCTTGGACGGGGCGGTCGTCGACCAGCGTGCCGTTGGCCGAACCGCAATCGCGGACGAACAGCGTGCCGTCGCGCTCGAACAGCTCGCAATGCTGGCGGCTTACGCTGCGATGGTCGATCCGCAGCCATTGGTCGGCAGCACGGCCCACGCTGGCGGGCAGCCGCAGCTTGATCTGCTTGCGGCTTGCGCGACCTTCGATCAGCAGGAGTTTCACATCCATCGGACGCTTCCCGACGGGTAGCAGCAGGGACGAGATGGGGCCGCAGGCGGTGCGGCGACTGAAACGCGCAACTCGCGGCAGCAAAGACAGTACCGACGCCGCGCAACACCTGATCTTATTCCGCTTTGCAGACGCCAGCAAACAACCGCCATACAACCGTTACGAACCGCACCCCAAGCCGCCCGCGGTTGTTCGCGATTTCGACTTCAGCACCAGCGCAGCAGCTCGTGGCTCGCAGTGCCAGCGACGCCGTTTCCCCGGTTGCCAACGGGGTTTAACTGCCCTTGCAAGCCAGCAGTGCGATCCTATAATCCGAAGATTCCATGCGGCCCGCTTGGCAGATGCGTAAGTCCTGTCTGGCTGCCGACCTGCTACTCGCCGAAACGCAGTCCAAAGGCGTCCGGCGAAGGCAACTGCGGGTGTAGCTCAGTTGGTAGAGCACGACGTTGCCAACGTCGTTGTCGTGGGTTCGAATCCCATCACCCGCTTTCACGTCGTACGACCAGGGAGGGTCCGGACGTCGGGAGACCGTCACGGCCGCCAAAACGCGCTGTGCGTCCAGCGACTCACCTGCCCAGGCACTCGCATGGAATGCACGTTCGTACGCGGCGCAGGACGCCGTGGCCGGTTTCATCACTTCCAGGACTAGTTTGCTCAGGATCGAGACGGCCATGGCCCGCAGTGACGAAGACAACGACGACCGCGAAAACGATCTCGAAGATCTGGCCGACAGCGCTCAGTCAGAAGATGGCGCCGAATCGGAAAACGCCGAACCGGAAAAGCTGTCGCTCGACGTAAAGATCGACGCCCGCGGGGCGTGCCAGCGTCATATTACCGTGACGGTGTCGCGCGAAGACGTCGATCGCTATCTCGATCGCGCTTTTGGCGAGTTGCGTCAAACGGCGCTGGTGCCCGGCTTCCGCGCCGGCCGCGCGCCGCGCAGGCTGGTCGAGCAGCGCTTCCGCAAGGACGTCGCCGATCAGGTCAAGGGTTCGCTGTTGATGGACAGCCTCGGCCAGGTGACCGAGGAACACAATCTGGCCGCGATCAGCGAGCCCGACTTCGACCCCCTGGTGATCGAGATCCCGGAAGAAGGTCCGATGACCTTCGAATTCGATCTCGAAGTCCGTCCCGAGTTCACCGTGCCGAACTGGAAGGGGCTGAAGATTGAGCGCCCGGTGCGCGAGATCAGCGATGCCGACATCGACCGGCGGATGCAGGAGGTGCTCACCTCCCGCGCTCGGCTGGTGCCCAAGGACGGTGCGGCGGCCGTGGGCGACTACATCGCCACGCGGCTCACTTTCAAGCACGGCGACGAAGTCTTGTCGTCGAGCGACGAGGAAGTTATCCGCATTCGGCCGGTGCTCAGTTTCCGTGACGGCCGGATCGAAAAATTCGACAAGCTGATGAAGGGCGTGCAGGCCGGCGAAACGCGTACGGCCGAAATGCCGATCGCGCAGGACGCCCCCAACGAAAAGCTGCGTGGCGAAAAAGTCACGGCCGTGTTCGACGTCCTCGAGGTCAAGTCGCTGGAACTGCCGGAGATCACGCCGGCCCTGCTCGACACGTTCGATTGTTCGACCGAGGAGGAGTTCCGCGGCCGGATCGGCCAGGATCTCCAGCGGCAAATCGAATATGCCCAGCAACAGCGTGCCCGCGAACAAGTGCTCGCCGCGTTGACCGTGGCGGCCGACTGGGAATTGCCCCCCGAGTTGCTCAAGCGGCAGACCGAACGCGAAATGCAGCGGATGGTGCTCGAATTGCGTCGCAACGGGTTCACCGACCGCGAGATCCAGGCGCATCAGAACGAATTGCGGCAGAACAGCCTGCAGCGCACGGCCAAGATGCTCAAAGAGCACTTCATCCTCGAACGGATTGCCGAAGAAGAGCAGGTCGAAGACGTGCCGGGCGATTACGACCGCGAAATCGAAATGATCGCCAGCCAGAGCGGCGAAAGCCCCCGGCGGACGCGTGCTCAGCTCGAGAAGCGGGGCATGATGGACATTTTGCGGAATCAGATCATCGAGCGCAAAGTCATCGAGATGATCCTGCAGGAGGCCGCTTTCAAGGACGTGCCTTTCGAGCTGCCCACGGCCGATTCCGAGGCCTTGGACCAGTCGGCAGGCGGGGGGGACGAGGAAGTCATTCCCGAGGCCCAGGAAAGCGGCATAGCCGAGCCGCTCCGGACACGTCCGGAACGCGAATAATAGGCTGGAGCGCACGAACAAGCTTGGAGTGCATGGGGGCGGGTCGATCAGCGCGATGGCCCGCTCCACAAGATCGGTCAGCGAACCAGGCTGGCCGCCACACACGGACGAACAGCCGGCCACGGAAACGACCGGCGAAGATCACTACCCACGGACGATCATTCTGCCCTTGCGAGAGAAGGATTCGGTATGGGGAACGCGTCAGACGCGTGGTTCGAGCGCCGGGGATTGATTGATCCGCGCGCGATGAGTCCTTCGGCCGCTTACCGCGATTATCAGCGGCAGCGGACGATGACGCTCGGCGACCTGCTGCTGGAAAACCGCATCGTCTTCCTGCAGAGCGAAATCCACGATCTCACGGCCAACGAGGTCGTGATGAAGCTGCTCTACTTGCAAAGCGAAAACCGCCGCAAGGACATCCATTTCTACATCAACTCGCCCGGCGGTAGCGTCACGGCGACGCTGGCCATCTACGACACCATGCAAATGGTCAGCTGCCCTGTGGCGACCTACTGCGTGGGCCTCGCGGCCAGCGGAGGCGCCGTCCTGCTGGCCGGCGGCACCAAGGGCAAACGCTACGCCCTGCCCCATTCGAAGGTCATGATCCACCAGCCCTACGGCCAGGTCGGCGGGCAGGTGTCGGACATCGAAATTCAGGCCGACGAGATTCTCAAGACCCGCGACGTGCTGAACACGATCCTGGCCAACCATACGGGCCAACCCAAGGAGCGGATCGCCCGGGACACCGACCGCGACCGCTACATGAACGCCGCCGAAGCGAAGGAATACGGCCTCGTCGACGAAATCATCACGCGCCCGCCGGGCAGCGAAGAGGAAGAATAATCCTTCGCACCGGCGAACCGGCGGCAGCACCCCAGCAACTTTTCCCGACAGACGCGGAGTTAGCAGCGCGATGGCTCTGATCCCCTTTGTGATCGAGAAGACTGGCCGCGAAGAGCGGGCCATGGACATCTACAGCCGGCTGCTGAAAGACCGCATCATCTTCCTGGGCACGGCGATCAACGACGAGATCGCCAACCTGATCGTGGCGCAGTTGTTGTTTCTGCAGGCCGAGGACGCCAAGGCGGACGTCCACCTGTACATCAACTCGCCGGGTGGCAGCGTCACCGCCGGGTTGGCAATTTACGACACGATGCAGTTCATCAATTGCGACGTGGCCACCTATTGCATCGGGCAGTGCGCTTCGATGGGGGCCGTGCTCTTGGCCGCCGGCAGCCGCGGCAAGCGTCACGCCCTGCCCAGCTCGCGGATCATGATCCATCAGCCGCTGGCCGGCATGGAAGGCACTGCCGAAGAGATCATGATTCACGCCAAGGAATTCAAGAAGGTCAAGCAGCGGCTCAACAACATCCTGCTCAAGCATACGGGCCAGTCGCTGTCGAAGATCGAGGAAGATACCGATCGCGACCGGTTTATGGAGGCGGAGGAAGCGCTAGAGTATGGCCTGATCGACCGAGTGATCGACCACATCGAAACCAAGCCCGCCGCCGGCTGAGCGAGCCGCGGCTCGGCGCGATGACCACCGCTAGCAGCCCGCGTGCAGGATGCATGCGGCGCAGATAAGTCAGTAGCTCGTCCCTAAAACGCGAACGTTCGTTCGCTCCCAGACAGCACGGAAGCCCCCGAGACCCCTCGGTAGCAACAGAGCAAGGAAGCGCTCGCGAAGTGTGCGGCTCGCACACGACTCGGCCGCGCGGTGCCCAGCGCGCCGCAGCCTTGCCCAGCGGTCATGTCCCACTGGCAAAATCCCGATCGCGTCGATGGCAGCCCGCTGCGCTCGCAAGCGCGTGCGCGCGGTGGCTGGCGTTCGACGCCTGCGAGGCGGCGATGAACAAGACAAGCGGCCTGTTGGTCCTCGTGCTGCTGGCGCTGGCAACCGGTTGCCGTAACAACCGGGCCCAGACGGCCGTCCACGATCAGCTCTACAGCGAGCTGCGGATGTGGGAAGACGAAGTCGGCATGCTCGAAGACGAGCTGTCGGAATCCGAGGCGAGGCTCGAATCGTGCCGCCGCGAGAATGCAGCGCTGCGCCAGCAGCTCGGTACGCGCGGCGGCGACGAGGCGGTTCCCGCGGACGACTCTGCCCCCGGCGGCGCACCGCCCAGCATCGAGATTCCCCAGGGGTCCGCGCCATCGTTGAGCCCACCCAGCGTCCCCAGCGAGACTTATCCGCCGAACGGGACCGAAGATGCTCCGCCCTATGTCCCGCCGGGAGCACCGGACGAGCGGCTGCCCGACCCGCCGTCGGCAAGGCACCATCAGCGATCCCCCAGGGGGGGCGTGCGCGCCCCGCAGGTCAGCCTGACACCGCGGCAGGACGAAGCCGAGATCACCGACTGGCAGGTGCACGAGATCACGCTGAACCGGCAGCTGACCGGCGGGCACAATCGCGACGGCCATCCGGGCGACGAGGGGATCATGGTCGTCATCGAGCCGCGCAACAAAGCCGGTCAGATTCTCGAAGTTCCCGGCGAGGTGAGCGTCGTCTTGACCGACCCCTCGCGGAGCGGTCCCGCGTCGCGCGTCGCGCGGTGGGATTTTACGATGAGCGAGACGGCCGACCGCTTCCGGCAATCGATCGTCGGCAAGGGCATTCACGTCGAGCTGCCCTGGCCCGCTGAGCCGCCCGTGGGTCGCACGTTGAACCTGTATGTCCGTTATCAGACGGACGACGGCCGCAAGCTGCTCGCCGAGCGGCAGATTCAAATCGATCCCCTGCCGCCGCAACAAGCCGTTCGCGACCCCTCACGGCCGCACACCGCGCCGACCGGCCGCGCCGCGCAGCGCTACGGCGAAGCGTGGGGCGCCCTGCGCGGACGGGCGCCACAGGTCGTGACCGGCCAGCCTGCGCTAGGCCAGCCGCGGAGCGAACCGCCGACCGCGCGAACTGCGCGTGTCGAACGCGTGCCCTACCCGATCGGCGCGGGCGCCGACCAAGAGTTCATCGTGGAAGAACACATCGAGGGCGATCACGCCGTCGATGGCGAGGTGGTGCACGAGGGCGAACTCGACCACGAAGGTGAAACGCCCGCCGACGCGGCGCCATCGCGGCGCAAACCGCAGTGGTCGCCGGACCGGATGTAGACGGTCACCCGCGAATCGCGCGCTCGTGGCTAGAGCAGTTTGCCGACGCGGCTGATCAGGTCGACGGTGCGGCAGCTATAGCCCCACTCGTTGTCGTACCAGCTCACGACCTTCAGCAGGTTGCCGTCGAGCACCTGCGTCCAGTCGGCGGCGAAGATCGAGCTGTGCGGGTCGCCGATGATGTCGCTCGAAACGATCGGGTCCTCGGTGTACTTGAGGATCCCCTTGAGCGGCCCCTCGGCCGCCGCCTTCATCTTTGCGTTGACCTCGTCCTTGGTCACCGGCTTGGCCATCGTGCAGGTCAGATCGACCACGCTGCCGGTGGGCACAGGCACGCGCATCGAGATGCCCGTGAGCTTGCCCTTGAGTTCGGGGATCACCAGTCCGACGGCCTTGGCCGCGCCGGTCGTGGTGGGAATGATATTTAGCGCCGCGGCGCGGGCCCGATAGGGGTCTTTATGCGGCAGGTCCTGCACGTTCTGGTCGTTCGTGTAGGCGTGCACGGTGGTCATCAACCCCTTGTCGATGCCGAATGATTCGTGCAGCACCTTGGCCACCGGGGCCAGGCAGTTGGTCGTGCAACTGGCGTTCGAGATGCAATGCAACTCTTTGGTAAGCTTGTTGTCGTTGACGCCGAGCACGCAGGTCAGATCGGCGCCGTCCTTGGCCGGGGCGCTGAGGATGACCTTCTTGGCGCCGGCCGTGAGGTGCGAGTCGTAGCCGGCTTTGCCGCCTTCGGCGCGGCCGGTGAAGATGCCGGTGCTCTCGACAGCGACGTCGACGTTCAGCTCTTTCCAGGGCAGCTTGGCCGGGTCGCGTTCGGCCAGGGCGCGGATCTTGCGGCCGTTGACCGTGAGATATTGATCATCGTGCGCGACCGTGCCGTCGAAACGACGGTGGATGCTGTCGTATTTCAGCAGCGTGGCCAACATCGCGTTGTCGGTCAGATCGTTGATCGCGACGACTTCAAACTCCGAGCCCCGGGCCATCAGACCTCGAAACACCAGTCGGCCGATGCGGCCGAACCCGTTGATTGCAACGCGAATTGCCACGAAAGTCTCTCCTGTCTAAAAAAATGTCGCTCTGGTCCGCGGGTGCCACGGTTACGGTCATGAAGCTCACATCACGGAGCAGTTGCCGAGCCAGCCAGGCCGTGCCTGGGTTGACTGCGCGTTGCCGTGCTGCGACGGCTGCGCCCTGCGAGCGAGTCTCAATTGGGCGCCGACCGCGGCCAATCCGTGGACCAGGTATTTCGGTCGCGTATTGCACCATTTCAAACAAGCGACGCCCAGGACGAGTCGGACGCCGCGCGGAGCGCGGCGCCGGGAAGGTGCGGGGCTTCCTGACCCTCGGGGCCTAAGGCGTGGCCGGAATTATACTGGTCGTTTTCCCGCTGGACAACGGGCCGGAATCACCGCGCTGCTGCACCAATCATGGCTTCTCCGCTCCCTCCTTGGCGCTTGCCGGCCGGTGTAAACCGTGGCCTTTGGGATTACATCCAGGCCGAGCACATCGCCACCGATTACGACGAGTATTTCGCCTACAACAGCTTGTTTCAGTTCGACGAGGCCGTCCTGGCTCGGCACTTCAAGCAGCCGGGCTTGCTGGTCGACCTGGGCTGCGGCACCGGACGGTTGCTCGTGGCCTTTGCCCGCCGCGGATTTCGCGGCCTGGGCGTCGATCTCTCGCCCCACATGCTCGAGGTCGTCAGGCACAAGGCCCTGGCCGAATGCCTGCCGATCGATTGCCTGCTGGCCAATCTGGTCGAGCTCGATTGCATCGCCGAGCAATCGGCCGATTACTGCATCTGTATGTTCAGCACGCTGGGCATGATCGAGGGCCGCAGGCAGCGTCACCGGGCCCTCACCCACGTGCGCCGGCTCCTCAAGCCCGGCGGCTTGTTCGCCATCCACGTACACAATCGTTGGTACAACTTGTACGATCCCCAAGGCCGCCGCTGGGTGGCGCAGAACCTCGTCCAGTCACATCTGCTGCGCTCCACCGAGCCGGGCGACAAGGTCTACGACTATCGCGGCATCCGCCAGATGAAACTGCATGTCTGGACGCGCGGCGAGCTGGCCAGCGACCTGCGGAGAGCCGGATTTCGCCCCCGGGAGTTCCTGTCGCTCGATACCACGCGGCATCAACCCCTGCCGGCGCCGTGGTGGTTGGGCCGGCTGCGCGCCAACGGCTGGATCGTCGTTTGTGAATAGGGCGGGCGCGGCCATATAGTAGGACGATCGATGGGAGGAGTTGCCCGATGAGCACCGAACCGAGCGACAAGATCCGCCGGACCCTGGCCGAGCTGCATGCCGAGCTGGCCCACGTCGACCAGCTCGACGTCGACGTGAAAGAACTGCTGGCCCGTGCGGCGGCCGAGATTGAAGGCAAGCTGCAAGCGGGAGCAGCGTCGGCGACCGCCCCGGCCGGCACCGAGGCGTCCGGGCAGGCCTCGCTCGAAGAACGCCTGGCCGACGCAGCCCGGCATTTCGAGGTCAGTCACCCGACTTTGGCCGGCATGATCGAAACGCTCTCCAACGCCCTCAGTCAGTTGGGAATTTGAGTTGCCGGGAGTTGGTCCTGCACTGCACTCCACGCCGTGGTGCCGGCAATCTGTGGAGATTTTTGTTGACCAATGGCCCCCGCTATCGCTATTCTGCGCGGCGGCGAGCGATGCTCGGAACCATCGCCCGCTTGGTTGGCCAAAGGAGCCCGGCGTCGTTCTGACGGCGCATTTCGTGGCACTGGCACGTCGGGCAGGTTTGTTTCATCCGCCAGTCGAGAAGGGGAGTGTCATGTCTTGCGCGCGTCAACTTTGTTGCTTGCTTGGTCTGTTGGTTTTGTGCCTCGTTCTCACCCACGGTGCGATCGTCTCGGCCCAGGACTCCGTCCACGCAACGATTGCCATCAACAGCCCCGAGGAATCGGCCGCCTATGCGCGCATCCAAGCGGCCCTCGCTTCGCCGGCCGAGCTCAATTTTGTTGAAACGCCCTTGTCCGACGTGTTCGCTTACCTGAGCGATCGGCACGGCATTCCGGTGAAGACCGATCAACCTGCGCTGGACGATCAGGGCGTGAGTGACGAGGTTGCCGTCACGATGTCGGTCGAGGGCGTTTCGTTGCGCTCCGCGCTGCGGCTGATCCTTGCGCCGCTGAACCTGACCTTTGTGATCGAAGATGAAGTGTTGCTCGTGACCACCGAGGACAAAGCGCAGGAGTACCGCTTGGTCCGTGTCTATCCGATTTCCGACTTGCTGACGGAAAATGAAGACGGCCAGACCGACGAAACGTGCCTGGTCGACGCGATTACCTCGACGATTTCCCCGACGGCCTGGGACGTGGCGGGCGGTCCCAGTTCGATCATGTTTTTCCACGGCGCGCTGATCGTCGCCGCACAAGGCGACGTGCACGAAAAGATCGAGCAATTGCTCTCGGCCCTGCGCAAAGTGCCCCACTAGCTGGCGCTTCGTCGCAGTTTCTGCCGTCCGGTTGTGAGTCCGGCGGTTGCTTGCTAGAACACCCTCAGGCGGCGCGGTTCCCGTGGGGAGCCGTCGGGTGTGTCTTGCCACCGGTTCCCCCTAGCGATCTATGAACACGTTCAGCGAACTGCCTCCCGTGGAGCGGTTCGAGTCGAATACCGGCGCGCGGATCTACCGCATTCCGTGCGAGGCCTTTCCGCAGTTCATTGCCTATATCTACGTGGTGCTCGAAGCCGGCGTGCCGACCCTGGTCGACACGGGCAGCGGCTACGGCTTCAGCAACGATCACCTGCGGGCCGGCATCGCACGGCTCAAGCCGGAGTTCGGCGAGGCGCTGGCGCTGACCGACATTCGCCGGGTGATCATCACCCACGGTCACATCGACCACTTCGGCGGCCTGTCGAGCCTGGTGCGCGAGATCGAGCCGGAAGTGGCCATTCATGAGCTCGACCGCCGCGTGCTCACGGCCTACGAAGAACGCGTCATCGTCGCCACCAAGGCCTTGCGGGTGTTTCTGCAATGGGCCGGCGTAGGCGACGAGTTTCAGCGCGACCTGATGCAGATGTACGGCTTCTCGAAGAAGCACACCAGTTCGGTTGACGTCGACGTCACGCTCAAGGACGGGCAGGTGATCGACGGGATGCACTTCTTGCACACGCCAGGGCATTGTCCCGGCCAGGTGTGCATCCAGATCGGCGACGTGCTGCTCAGTGCCGATCACATCCTGGCCGAAACCACGCCGCACCAGGCACCGGAGAGTATCACGGCCTACACCGGACTGGGCCATTACCTCGATGCACTGGCCAAGGTCCGCGAGCGCGGCGGCTTCGACCTGGCGCTTGGTGGCCACGAATCGCCCATCCGCGACGTCTACAAGCGGATCGATCAAATTCGCGCGAGCCACGAACGCAAACTCGAACGGATGCTGTCCATCATCCGCGAGGCGCCGGCGCCGGTCACGGTCTCCGATATCTCAAAGGCCATGTACCCGAACGTGCACGGCTTCAATATTCTGCTGGCTCTCGAAGAAGTCGGTGCGCACATCGAGTATCTCTACCAGCGCGGCTATCTGGCCGTCGTCAATCTTGACGAAGTCGAGCAGGAAGAGAACCCGGCCCTGCGCTACGAGGCGCTGTAGGCTGCCGGGGCCGTCGTCAGACGCTGAACCGCACATGCAGGATATCGCCGTCCTGCACGACGTAGTCCTTGGGCTCCTGCCGGATCAGGTGGTGAGCCTTGATCTCGCGCTCGCTGCCCAGCCGGATCAGGTCGGCACACGTCATCACCTCGGCACGGATAAATCCCCGGGCCAGATCGGTGTGGATATTGGCGGCAGCTTCGAGCGCCGTGCCGCCTTTGTGCAGCATCCACGTGCGGACTTCCTTTTCGCCGGCGGTGAAGTAGAGGAAGTGCCCCGACGTATCGAGGATCATTCGCAACAGATCGTCGCGGCGCGAGCCGGTCAGCCCCATCTCGCCCTCGAACTCGGCCCGATCCTCGGGCGACATCCGCGCGAGCTCCACTTCGAGCCCTAGCCGCGCGGCGAAGACCGGCGTGCTGCCGCCGACCCGCGCCTGCCAGCGCTCGAGATCCATGTCGTCGTCGGCCGCGTTGACGACGATCAACTTGGGCTTTTCGGTGAGCAGGCGAAACGACCGCGTCGCCCGGAGCTGTTCCTCGGTGAGCTTCACATCGCGCAGCGCCGTGCCGGCTTCCATCTCGGCCAACAGCGGTTCGAGCGCCGCCAGCTCGGCCTGCTCCTGTTCGCGGTTGGGCCGTGGCTTGCGCGTCGATTCGCGCAGCCGCGCGACCCTGCCCGAGACAATCTCCAAGTCGGCCAGCAGCAGGTCTTCCTCGAAGGTTTGCAGGTCTGCCAGTGGATCGGACGCGGCAAATCCGGCCACCACGAGCACCAGGCAGCCCGCCTCGCGGAGCACGGCCAGCCGTTGTGCGTTGCCTTCGTGCGAACGGGCCAGGCCCGGCGTGTCGACCAATTCGAGCGAAGCGAGCGTGATCTTCTTGGGACTGTAGATGGCGCACAACGGTTCGACGCGGTCGTCCGGCACGGCGGCCATCGCACTTTGCCCGACATGGGCCAGGGCCAGGTCGGGCGCCACCCCAGTCAGCCATTGAAACAAGGTCGACTTGCCCGCGCCTTGATAACCGACCAGGCCAATTTTCATGCCGTGCAACTCAATATCTCAGGAGGGAACGGTCCGTTTCAATCGGCCGAACCGTAGGGTGGGAAACGACTTCCAGTCGAGCTCTCGGAAGGGCCGCCGGCGCATGGGAGCATCGTCAACGCACCAAGGGCGGGGCCGCCGCCAATGCGCGGTCCAATTCGGCCAGGGCGTTTTCTACCGCTTCGACTTCGATCCTGTCTAGCGACCGTTGGCCGAATCGCACGCGGTAGAACGTCTCGGCCACCTGCCGTGGCACCCGCGCGATGTCGCTGGCCAGGCCTGCGGCATCGAGTTGACGGCCGACCTGCAGCGCGAATTCGCGTTGAGTTTCCGCCGGCGAGCGTTCCCAGCGGTACCGCGCGAGCAATTGTTCCAGCCGCCGGTAGAAGTCGACGGCGACACGATCGTCGCGCCGTACGGCCAATGCCGCGCGCCGCCACCAATGCTGCGCGCGGCGCAGCGCCTTGCGTCCCAGCCACGCGCCGACGATCAACAAGATCGGCGCGACGAAGAGTAGGAGAATCAACCGCCAGTTGAAATAGTGCCCGTTGGCGATTTCTTCGCGCAGCGCTCGAGGGAAGCCCACGCAGGCCACATAGATCGCTTCCCAGGTGCCTCGGTCCTGGACCGCTTTGATCGCCCAGGACCAGGCATTCATCAGCGGCAGGTAGATCGCCTCCTGCTGGCGGTCAGCGTCCATCCCCATGACGTAATGCGACCACAGGAATTGCGCGTAGTCGCTCATCTGCTGCAGCAGCGGCCAGTACGCCTTGGCGTAGCCGGTCAGTTCCCCGGTGCCGGCACCGGGCGTCGGGTCGAGCAAGATCCAAGAACCTGAGCCCAACACCTGGCCGGCCTGGACGTCCTTGGGGATCTCGCCCGTGGGCACGTAGGCCTCGACCCAAGCATGGGCATGTAGCCGCCGAACGAGCAAATAGCCGCCCAAATCGTTCCAATCGCCGCCCTTGTATCCCACGACCATTCGGGCCGGTATGCCTGCGCTGCGCAACATCAGCACCAAGGCACTGGCGTAATACTCGCAATGGCCCTGATGCGTGTTGACCAGAAAATCCTCGATCGGATCGAGCTGCGGATTTGCGCGCTTGGGCGCGAGCGAGTAGGTGAACTCGGTCGAGGCCCGGAAGTAGCGTTCCAAGGCCTTGGACTTGCGGTAGCGGCTCTGTTCGCCGGTGAGACCGCTCTCCGCCAGCACTTCACCGGCAATGCGGCGCAGGCCGGGCAAGGGGTCTTCGCCATTGCGCGTCGGCATCTGCAGCAGCTCAAAGCGGTTCTGGTACTGCGGCTCCGGGACGCACTTCAGTTGATAGCCGCCGAGCAATCCCGCGGTAATCACGCGATACGTGACACGCGAGCCGAGCTCCTGTTTGTCGGTACGAATCAACCGCCGGTTGGAGCGGTCGAATTCGATCAGGTCCCGGTCGATGATCTCAGCGATCGGATAAACGCTGAACGCAACCTCCGTCTCGGACGGTTCGAGCGTGATTTCTTGTTGCACCAGCTCGCGGCCCAGCGACGGATTGTTCCAGCGCTCGCTATCGGTGGTCTGTTCCAACTGCCACGAGCCGTCTTGGTAGTAATTGAGCAGCACGCCGCGTAGCAGCAGCTCGTCGTGAATTTGGTAGACTTCTTGCGAAGGGTAGTGGGTGAAGCGCACCCGCATCACGCTGGCAGGGCTCTCGATGATCTCGCCGAGCGAACCGAGTTCTACGCGTTCGGTAAAGCCCGTTTCGTGCTGCTCAAATCCGGCCTGGGGCCGCCATTCCGTGCGTCCCTGGCGCGGGATGCACAAGAACAACGCCGCGCCCGCCAGGAGCGACAGGAGTCCCATCCGCGACAGATGCCAGAAGAAACGCCAGTCGATGGTCTCGGCGGTCGCATCGCCAACGAGCCGCGATCCGAACACAGGCTGCAAATCGGCCAGGGGCCAGCGTCGAGGGGGAACGATGCGCGCCTGCGCGGCGGCCAGCGGCGCGAGCCGTCCGCTCTCGAAACGCAGCCGTTCGCGGTGGACCACCAACAAGGCAATCGTGGTCATGCCGACGAAGGCATAGGCCACTAGCAACACGCCGTAGCGCAGCTCCAGGTTCAACGCGGTCGATACCGCGGCCTGCATCAAGCTGATCAGGGCCAAGAGCCAATAAGTGCGCACGGATTTCTGCTGGTACTGCAGGATGAACTGCAAATAGACCATCAAGTTCGCGACGGCCAGTAGTTGTGCCTCGGCCGCCGCGTGGAACAGTTCCCAGGCCGTATACAGCAGCGCCGCGAGTCCCAGCAGGTCGCCCAACCTGCCACGCAGATTCAGCCAGCCGCGGACGTCCGTGAGGTAGACGCTGCTCGCCGAGACGATCACGGCCAGCACGGGCAGCGTGGAATTGCGCTCGCCCATACCCAGCATCAGCGTACCCAGCGCCGCCAGCGCCGCCATGCCGATCTGAAGTGTCCGTTCGACTTTCACGATCGCCCACCTGCGCGCCGCGGATCGCGCCCGCTCAATCAACTTGGTAGTAGCTACTCAACTCCGGGTTGCTCGTGTCGAAGCACGCGACACGATTGACCCACCGCCGCAGACGAGGGTCTTGCCACAGCTCGACGAACCGATCGGTATCGGTCAAATCGACTGCACGCGTGCTGACCAGCACCACCTGTGTGCCCGGGCGAACTTCGCGCAACACGCGGGGCAGCGTCGGCGGCAACCGATCGCAGACATCGCTGCTGGCCAGGGCCAGGTGCTCCATCACGTCGCTCAAGAGCCCCATCGATGCAGGCCCCGTGGCATCGTGCAGCGGCTGCCCGGTCACGGCCAGCACGAGGTGGCTGCCGCCGCGGCGACAGAGATCGGCCACGATCGTGGCGACAAAGCTTACCGCGAGCTCGACGTTTTCGCGCTGTTCAGGCGTGGGTGCCACGGGCTCCCACAGATCGAGAATCACGGCGAGGTCTTCGTTGCGCTGTTGCTCGAACTGCCGTACCATGACCGCGCCTGCCCGGGCCGTCGTGCGCCAGTGAATCCAGCGCTGACTGTCGCCCGATCGCCACTCGCGGAGGCCGTGAAAGTCGCCTTCGACGAGGCCCTGCCGGCCGCGGACTTCGCGGCTTCCCTGGGCGGTTTGCTGATGCACGTTGCGCCACCGGGCCGTCAATCGGCCGGTGCGCGGGACCACCAGCAATGTGTCGAACGAGTCGTGCCGACGCGCGGCGTACCACAATCCCCAAGGAAAGCGACTGCCTACCTGCAGCGGGCCAAAGCGATAGCGGCCGCGTTGCCCGAGCCGCCCCTCGTAACTGCGGCGGACGGTGCCACCGGCCTTGATGCAGGGGGCAAAAACGCTGGCCGACCTGCTGGCCGACTCCCCGAAAGTTTCGCCATCCTCGCGTTGAATCTGGTCGACGGCCGTAACCGCCCAACTGCTCCGCCAGCGCTTGTGGTTGCGCAATTGCAGGTCGACCACGAGCAACTGGCCAGCGGCAATCTGCGCGGGCAACTGCCGTTCGACCTCCAACCGTCGCAACGTCGAGACGACTTGCCAAAGTCCGAGCAACAGGGGTGCCGCCAACAGGCTGAACAGCGCCACGAGCAGGTTGATCTCGCGGAGCACCGCGCCGGTCAGCAAAAAAGCCAGCACGACGAGATAATAGACCCCGGCCAGCGTGATGCGCAGCGTGCGGCGACGAGCCATGGCTTGGATTGCGGTCTCGCGTTTGAGTTGCCGTGTGCCGGGTACCTAGCGCGGGACCGGCACTTCGTCGACCAGCCGCTTGACGATCGCTTCGATCACCTCGCGCTGGCCGCCATGCAGGTACCCCTTGCCGATCACCCGGTGCGCCAGCACCGGCACGGCCAGGCGTTTGATGTCGTCCGGCACGACGAATTCGCGCCCCTCGGCCAGCGCCAAGGCCTGCGACGCGCGGTGCAGCGCCAACGCGCCGCGCGTGCTCACACCGACGTGCAGCTCGTCGCTGTTGCGCGTCGCCTCGACGATATCGAGCAGGTATTCCTGGACCGTTTCTTCGACCGTGACGCGCCGGGCGGCTTGCTGCAGCGCGGTGACCTGCGCCGTATCGACGACGGGCCGCAATTCCTCGACCGGCTCGTGCTCGCGATGGCTGTTGAGCACCTGCAATTCGTCGGATCGTTGCGGGTACCCGATCCGCGTGCGGAGCAAGAAACGGTCCAACTGGCTCTCCGGCAGCGGATAGGTACCTTCGAACTCGAAGGGGTTTTGCGTGGCGATGACCATGAACGGCCGCGGCAGCAGGTGGGTCTTGCCGTCGAGCGAGACCTGCCCGTCGCTCATCGCCTCCAGCAGCGCGCTCTGGGTCCGGGGAGTGGTCCGGTTGATCTCGTCGGCCAGGATGACGTTGGCGAATATCGGGCCGGGGTGAAACGTGAACTCGCTCGTCTTGGTATTGAAGACGCTATTGCCGACGATGTCGCTGGGTAGCAGGTCGGGCGTGAATTGAATCCGGCAGAACCGCCCCCCCACGCTCTTGGCCAGGGCCTTGCCTACCAGCGTCTTGCCCACGCCGGGCACGTCTTCCAGCAGGACGTGCTCGCCCGCCAGCAGCGCCACCACGCAAAGCTGCACGACTTCCGGCTTGCCCAGCACGACCTGCCGGATATTGGTCTCCAGCTCGGCCACCAGGCTGCGTACTTCGATCGACATGCGCTCAAATATCCCCGTTCCGCCTGTCCAGCGTGTATCGTAGCCTTCCGCTGGTCGACCGGTCCAGCATCCGGCTGGAAACGCGGGTTTGCTCTCAACCACTTCGCTGGTGGACAGTTGCGCGGCGGCCGTCCTGGCCGTTGCTCGCCGAGTTCTGCGTTGCCGACGCGCGGAAATCGACTTAGAATCAACGCCCGTTGATGCGTTCAACGTCCCGCCCAGAGTTCCCCGCCATGAGTCAGCGCCGCGACGACCAAGGACGCCCCTGCGCCGGCTTTCGCCAGGCGTGGCGGCTGTCGCGGCGGCAACTGCTCGCGGCCGGTTCGCTGGGGGTGCTGGGGCTCGACTTACCACGCCTCTGGTCGTTGCGAGCCCAGGCCGCCGAGTCGCCCCTGTTGCCGCAGCCGCGGGCCAAGGCGTGCATCTTTCTGTTCATGTGGGGTGGGCCCAGCCAGCTCGACACGTTCGATCCCAAGCCGGATGCCCCGGCCGAGGTTCGCGGCGAGTTTCAGCCCATCTCGACCAGCGTGCCGGGGGTGCAAATTTGCGAACACTTCCGGCAACTGGCGCCGTTGGTCGACCGCCTGGCGATCGTCCGTTCGCTTACGCACACCGACCCGGCCCACCTGTCGAGTGGTCACGCGACGCTGACCGGCAATTGGGCGCGTATACGGAACAGCGATGCCGAGCCCCCCAGCCCGCGTGACAACCCGCACATTGGCTCCGTGATGGCTCGATTGCGGCCCTCCGCCGGGACGCTGCCGCCGTTCGTCACGCTGCCTTGGAAGGCGTATCACCCCGCGGCGCCGGGCGGCCAGGCCCCCGGTCAATCGGCCGGCCTCTTGGGCGAGGCCTACGACCCGTTCCTCGTGACCGGCGATCCGAACCAGGCGGCCTGGCAGGTGAGCGAGCTGTCGCTGCTCGACGGCCTGTCGGTCGAGCGACTGCATCACCGCCAAGACCTATTGCAGCAGATCGACGAGCAGGCCCGGCTGGTTGAAAACTCCGACCAGGTTGGCGGAGTCGGCGCGCTGCAATCGAAAGCCTTTGGGTTGCTGGCGGCCGACGAAGCGCGGCGGGCGTTCGATCTGACTCGCGAGCCGGAAGCAGTCCGCGACCGTTATGGCCGCAACCTGCACGGTCAGTGCGTGCTGCTCGCGCGGCGCTTGGTCGAGCATGGCGTGCCGCTCGTGTCGGTCAACTGGCACAACGACGGCCAGAATTTCTGGGATACCCACGGCAACAACTTCAATCGCTTGAAGCACGACCTGATCCCGCCGGCCGATCAGGCGCTGGCCGCCCTGCTGACCGATTTGGAAGAGCGGGGCCTGCTCGACGAAACGCTCGTCGCGTGGGTGGGCGAATTTGGTCGGCGCCCGCAGATTACGCGCGGCAATGCCGGCCGCGATCATTGGCCGTTTTGCTACAGCGGGCTGCTCGCCGGCGGCGGGATCCGCGGCGGCGCGGTCTATGGCGAAAGCGACAAACAGGCGGCCCGGCCGGCCCGCAATCCCGTCACCCCGCTCGACTACGCGGCCACGATGTACCAGGCCCTGGGCATCGACCCGCACGGCGTCTACTTCGACCCGACCGATCGCCCCGTGCGGATCAGCCAGGGCCAACCCATCGCCGAACTGTTCGGTTAGCCCGGGATTCTCCACGCCGGTTGCAATGGTGCCGTACCGCGCGACTCTGGCAGGCGTTGGTCCCCTGCGATTGCATTGCAGGTGCTATTTGAAGAGCCGCTCGATGACCGGCTGGGCCTGCTGCAACCATTGCCCGAAGAACTCGGGATACTGCACGGCGAGCAACGCTAGTAGCGGTAACAGTGCGTTGACGGTCACGCTGCTGAGAAGATCACGCCCGAAGGTCAGTTGTCCCGGTGTGGTATTCGCGAGCTGGCTCAAGAAGGCGTCTTGATTGAAGCGAGCAATCCAATATAGGACGAGACCCATCATCGCCGCGACAATCAGCCAATTGAAGATCCGCACCGAGTATTCCGGCTGCACGGGGTACACGTTTTGCGAGGCCACGAACAAGATGCTCATCGCGACGAATGCGCGCCAGCGCTGGCCTAATCGCGAGAACGCATCCCGGATCACATCGGCGATGTCGTATGCCAACAGCGTTTCGTACGCGACAACGGAATTCTCTCCCGTACAAGTTTTTTTGGCCGCGGGATCATTGGCTTTGGGAGGTGTGGCCGATGCCAGCACCTCGCGTTCCCGCGATTCCCACGACAGCAACAGTAGTGTCTCGAGGTTTGCCTGATCCAAGCCGGCTACAAGACCTTGCAATTGCTCACGGAATCGCGAGGAGATACGCCTTCCCGTGGAGGAAAGCTGTGAGGCCAGGATGACGCGTAGGCCCTTTGGCAGTCGCTGAAAGGCTGCGACGATTGGATGCTGATCGAGCGCCCGAAGTGCGTGTCTGAGCCGATACGCAGTTTGCGAGAATTCAAATGCCTGCAAAAACATGATCCCGAGTGCACCCACTTGTGCGAGGATGATGAGCACGGCCAGCCAGAATTTTTCCAGCGGCCAAGCGGCCCGGGAGAGATTCAAGACCCCCACGACAAATAGCGAGATGGCGGCGATTGCCACGGCGCGACCCTCGGTGTTCTCCGGCCATTGCCATTCACCGAGAAAATGCGTGTTGTGCAGGCGATTGAACCGTGTGACGATTTTAGGGCTCGAACGCAAGCAAGATCCGCATGCTTTCGTCAAACGCAGGCTTGACCAACGATCGATGACGATGAGGGCCGTGCCCACGCCAACGTTGACCGCTCCGATCAACAGCAGCAAGAGCGTGAGGGGCGAGACGCCGCTCATCAATTCGCCCACGCGCTCCAAGGTTGCATCCGACCAGGTGAATGTGCCGGATAACACGGCGAGCTGGAGCAGGCACCCTGAAATTGCCAGTACGATCGCAGCGAGAGACAGCACAGCGCACAATGCCATCGGCACGCTGTAAACCAACTTGAAGGCTCGGCGCTCGTCCCAGAAGGCGTTGCCCGTCTGCACCAGCAGTCCGGCCATCCCCACGAGCATGACGGCAATGATGGGTTCTGCGGCGAATTGCGGCAGGATGGTCCAATCAAATGTGGGCTTTTCTGCATAGACAACGGCGCACTTGCAGCAACCGATCAATAGACCAAAGAATCCCACACCAATGGCCAGTCTGCGTCCCTCGATCTCGCCGTGTAAGAGCGGGCTTGCCTTCCAGATCAAGAACGGGACCAGGAAAATGCATAACTCCAACACACTCAAGAATGGCCACCAGGGAAGTTGCTCCGCGACAGTTATATGTTCGGGCCAAACGAGAATCTGAAGCATTGCCAGGAGCGAAGCAAAGAACACGCTCGACAAGCACCAAATTCGGAGCCGAAGGAATCGCCGGCCATGCGGTGGCGGGATCGTCATCTGGGTGCCGGCGATTCGAATCTTTTGGATTTGCTGCTGCACCGGATCGCGCGACACCTTCAGAGTCAATAGTTGCCAGGCGGCGAGTGCCAGGATCACCGTCAGGATCAGGCTGCGCTGAAAGTACTTGCGGCGTCCCGCGACCTTGATGTCCTGTTTCTGGGGAGACCAATAAGTCGCCAGATCGGCTCCCTCACGCGCCGACACGGATGGATTGGTCGGTTGCGTATCCAGTGCAGCGCGGTTGATGGTGTAGCGAGCCACCGGCCAGATGGCGCGCCGGCCAACCGATGAGATCCAAACGTGCGGCAATTGACGATTGGCGCAGGGCCCTGCCCAGGAGAACTCGTAACCCACCGGCCACGCCCGCTTGCGTCGTAGGTCCGATACGCCGTAGGGGTCTGAGGTCGAGTCCTTGTCCAAGAGTACGAGGCAAGCATTAAAGGCCCCCATCTCGTCGTCACTGCTGAACGCGCGCAGCGTCTGTCGAGATTCGGACGGCAGACCGAGTTGCCTGCTGAGGTACTGTGGGTTGTAGGTCGAGACGGTCAGTGCGCCGTTCAGAAAGCGTTGTTCCTCGGGGCGCGTGAACAGCACTTCGTTGTTGAACAGCACCAACTGAACGTCAGGGCAATGTCGTTGCAGAAATTGCGCAAGCAGCAAGACGTCTCGAACATCGGTGGCCGAAATAGCCACGTACTGGATGTAATGTCGTCGGACGGTCTCCAATAACGACGCCAGGCCCCGTTCGATGCGCGCTTTGGTCAGTCGCGAATAGAGCGGCAGGGTGTCGTTCGGAATCCGGTCGTTGTCCAGCGACAATTCCACGGCAGACGCGTCGCTTGCCGATGTGATCGGATTGATCGCATTGGATGGTGTCTCGCGTTGGTTGAGGTCGGGCCTTACCTGGCCGAGGAACAGCGGAAACGCAGCCACGTGGAGGTCAATGTCTCCGGGCAGCGTGTTTGTTTGCTTGTCTGTCCTGTTCGTTAGATTGCCTGTCCCGTTCGTTAGATTGCGTTCAACAAAACCACCGAACCCTGTGGACGATTCGGTCAAGAGGAGAACACTCGGACGCGTGATGTGGCAGCTACGAAGGTGCGTTGCGAGTACACGCATGAGCTCGGTTTGGGCAACTCGCATGGCGACAAATTTGAGATTTGGCCGCGAGAATTCCGCGGGCGGAATCGAGGTGGCTGTTCCCGTTACGACATGGATGAGGTGGCCGTGTTTCTCTTGCCAGTCGTTGAGCTCGTCGATCAAGGACAGGGCAGAGCCTGAAAACGTCGGTCCCAAGAGCCGTAGATGAAAATTATTGATTTCATACGGCTCGCCGTTGACGTAGCGCGTGGAAATGATCTCCGCGTAGTTGCTTAGTGCCGCCCGGAGTATTGGTCGTGAGATCCCTCGGATTGGTGATTCGGGCACCAGGAACAAGATTGTCAAGTGCCTGCGAAGTGCATTGATATTAGATCTAGAATCTGTCTGACTCCGCAACAGCACCACGCTGGGCTCCGAGGTTGTGGATGCGTCTTTTTGGGAGTCGGAGGGCGGATTGATCGGCGCCGTGTAAATGCGGTTCGGCCGGTACCCGTAGACCTCGAACCCGCGCATGATGCCTTCCACCACGGCATCGCGTAGATGTCCGGCCGCGGCTTCGGCATCCGGCACGGTGGCGATCATGCAATCGAGCGTGTAATGCTGAATGCTTGCCGCCTTGGACGCTTCACGCCAGGAGTATTGGCGGCACACCTCCTCGACGCCGAGGTAGTCGTACAACAAATCAATCGCTGGATCACACCAAGGCGCCGCTTGCGTAACTTGCGGCTCGGGCGGCGATGATTGAGACGGTGTTGGCGATGCGTGCTCATCTTGGGGTGAGTCGCTTGAGATCATGAGCATCGCCAGGACAACGGCCGTCATCGGCCCGACCGTCACGATGTCGCGGAAAGATCGCATGGCCACCCTCTGCGCGAACGCTCAAATCGAGTGTTGTTGCGAGACGCTCTCAACCAAAGCAACGAGTTGTTGTGGAGCCGCGGTAGCATAGTCGACGGAAATATGTAATACCATTGGGTAATGCTGTATCGGCGTCGTTAAATGTTGAGGGGCAGTGTGACGGTAATCTGCACGGCTGTGTGGCCCGATATGTTTAGTCTTTCCACCACCTCGCTCTGGCAAAATGTCCTGACACGACGGGCAGCGCGAGCAGGGTCCGCGACCGCTATGGCCGCAACTTGCACGGCCAGTGCGTGCTGCTCGCGCGGCGCCTGGTCGAGCATGGGGTGCCGCTGGTGTCGGTCAACTGGCACAACGACGGCCAGAACTTCTGGGATACCCACGGCAACAACTTCAATCGCTTGAAGCACGACCTGATCCCGCCGGCCGATCAGGCGCTTGCCGCCCTGCTGACCGATTTGGAAGACCGGGGCCTGCTCGACGAAACGCTCGTCGCGTGGGTGGGCGAATTCGGCCGGCGCCCGCAGATTACGCGCGGCAATGCCGGCCGCGACCATTGGCCGTTTTGCTACAGCGGGCTGCTCGCCGGCGGCGGGATCCGCGGCGGAGCGGTCTATGGCGAAAGCGACAAACGGGCGGGCGCAGGCCAGGCTGCCAGCACCGCAAACAGGCGTCCCAGGGGGCAAATCATCGCGAAATTGGGGGCACTCGCGGGAATCGGCAAGAGCGAACCTTGCGCCAGGGGGCGCCTGTGGTCCCCGTCGCCGCGTCCCACGACAATACGCATTGCCACCGGGGAAAAACCACCTACGGCTCAGGAATCGCACCTTCCTGGCGCGTTACTATGAGTCCGCCGTTAGGTCGTCGTCCATGACTCGGCTGTCGAGGAGGGTCCTATCCATGGCGTCCCAGCGATATCTGTGCTCGGCGCGGCTCCACTTACTTGCCGGGTGCGCTCTCGGCAGCCTGCTGTTCGTGTCCCCCGCTGCATCGCGGGCCGCACAGCCGCTGAAATACTTCGGCTTCGAGGACGGCCACTACTCGGCCGAAGCAGAAGCGGGTTTGCAGGAAATCCTGGCAGGGAACTGCTTCCAGATTGGTGTTCCCGTACCGGCCGTGAGGTTGTTCCTGGCGGCGATGGCGCCAGCACCGAAAGAGACCGGTTACAAGCCTGGTTCGCCCGAGGCCCAGTTCTACGCCGCCGGCCAGTTTCCCTCGCCGCCCGATCGCCACTCGGGAGCGGCCCCCGGGTTCGGCCTGGGCTACAGCGTTTTTGAGCGCGACGGCAAGCAACTCGTCAATCTGAACTGCTTTGCTTGTCACGCCGGCGTGGTGCAAGGAACCGTCGTGGCCGGCTTGGGCAACAATCACGTTGGTCGCTCCGATCCGCGCGATTCGGAGATTCATGCGCGCGGCGACAACTTCGGCCCCTATGCCGTCTGGCAGATGGGCGCGGGCCTGGAGGATCCGGCCAACAAGGGCATGGTCGTGGCACAGCAAAAGACCGAGTTGCAGTTGTTGCTCGAGTCTTTGCCGCTGGCCCCCGTCGATCCGATGCCGTGGTGGCTGATGAAGTACAAGCGGCTCAACTACTGGTATGCCGACGGCGGCAGTCACAGCGCCGCCAATTTCTCGGTCAACTTTACGGTGCCGCATCCGCAGATGAACGAACACCGTGCCGAACACGTGCAGATCGTGGCCCGTGCGTTGGCTTTTGCCCGCGAGACGCAATCGCCGTTGTATCCCGGCGCGCTCGAGGCCGATCTCGTCCAACGCGGGGCCGACTTGTTTCATGGCCGCACGCGTCCCGCCGATCCGACGGGCTTCACCGCTTGCAAGACTTGCCACGGCAACTACACGAAGAAAGCCGGCCACGACGATCTGGGGGTTCCCGGCTCCTGGAACGTCGACTACGACTACTCGCATGTGCTGCGCAACGTGAAGACCGATCCGTCTTATAACAACGTCTTGCAACAGTTGCGTCCGGTCGCCGAGCATATCAACAAGCTCGAAGTCTATTTCACGGCGCAGGGTACGCCTGAGCTAGTTCCGCATGCGACCGTCCCCGACAAGCCGGGCTACGTCGCACCACCGCTCGTGGGCATTTGGGCCTCGGCGCCGTATTTCCATAACGGCGCCGTGCCCACGATCACGGCCGTGTTGAACTCGGCCGAACGGCCGGAAATCTGGGCCCGCGATCATCGCGACCCGGGCGCCTATGACCTGGCGCAGGTGGGAATGTCGCACCGGGTGGTCGCGCGCTCCGAGTTCGAGACGAGCGCCGCGGCTGCCGCGGGCAAACCTGCCAATGCGACTGCCACGATCGATCATGCCGCCTCGTACGACACCCAGGCATATGGCCATGGCAACGGCGGCCACACTTTCGGCGACCATCTGACGCCCGACGAGCGCCGCGCGGTGATCGAGTTCCTCAAGAGTCTTTCCGGGCCCGACATGTAGGCCTAGGATGGAGTAGCGGCCATAAGCTGACGCTGAACCCGACGACCGGAGAATCGCATGACGGCGACCTTGCTCGCGCGGCGCAGGCTCGACTTCCAGCAATGGCCCGAGGTGCTGGCCGACGTCGATCACCTGCGCAGCGCAGGCTATCAACGCACCGGCAATTGGGATCTGTCGCAGATCCTCGATCATGTCGGCGAAGGCTTGCGCACCGCCATGCAGGGGACCGAGCACCAGGGCCCCTGGATCATTCGCAAGATCTTCGGACCCATGCTGCTGCCGCGGATTTTGCGCCAGCGACGGATGAAGTCGGGCATCAAAGTGCCCGACTGGTGGTTGCCGGGACCGACGCACGACGAATCACAGGCGGTCGACCGCTTTCGGGCGGACGTCGCGGCCTTCGAGCGTTTCTCTACGCCGACCCAGCCTCACCCGTTCTTCGGCCCGATGACCAAGGCTCAATGGAACGACCTGGCGCTGATCCACGCCGCGCACCATCTGAGCTTCCTGGTGCCAAATTCGTAGCAGCAGCGTTCGGGCGCAAGGTACCGCGCAACGGGCATCAGGAGCGGCTGGCCGTTTTCGTCGATTGCAGTTGTTCGCGCAAATACTCCAGGGCCCGCTGGAGCTGGCGATCGTCAATCGGCGGTGCCGCGGTGCCTTTTCCGATCACGTCGCGATTGCGGCGGGCGAGAAAGAGTTTTTCCGCCTCGTCGTCCGACAGCTTCACTTCGAGCCCCGGGCTGGGCATCACGCCCCAGCTGTCGGTGTCCTTGGCATTGCGCCCCTTGTGGATATTCTTGCCGCTGGGGCGCCAATACGTGGCCACGGTCAGCTTGACGGCGCTGCGCCGATCGTCGAGTTCGACGACGCTTTGCACGCTGCCTTTGCCCCAGGTGCGTTCGCCGACCACGGCCGCGCGACCGTGGTCCTGCAGGCACGCCGCTACGATTTCGCTGGCGCTGGCGCTGAAGTGGTTGACCAGCACGACGATCGGAAAGCCTGAATAGGTTCCGTCGCGCTGCGCCTCCCACGTCTCGCCGCCGCCGTTGCGCTCGCGGGTACTGACGATCGTACCGGACTCGATGAACAAGTCGCACACGTCGATGGCCACATCGAGCAATCCGCCGGGGTTGTTGCGCAGGTCGAGCACCAATCCCCGCATGCCGGCCCGTGACAGTTCGCCGATCACGGTTTCCAGCTCATCGGCCGTCCGTTGACCGAACGAAGTGATGCGGATGTAGGCGATCCGCTCGTCGCCTGGCAGGAAGAAATTCCAATGGTCGTCGGCATCGTAGGTGTCGCCGAGGACGGTATCGACCACGATGTTTTCGCGCACCAGCTTGAATTCGCGCGGCTCTTCCTCGCCCGCACGTTCGACGGCTACCTTGACCTCGGTGCCCGGCGCCCCGCGCAATCGTAACACGGCATCGTCCATCGAGAGCGCGGCGGTCGATTCGCCGTTGATGGCCACGATCACGTCGCCGGCGATAATGCCCGCCTCATACGCCGGCGTGCCGACCAGGGGGCTGAGCACCGTCAGCCGTCCGTCGACCTGGTCGGCGGCGACCTGGATCCCAATCCCGCCGAACTCCTGGTTGAGGCTTTCCTCCATTTCCTGGAATTCCTCGGGCCCGATGTAGCCCGAGTAGTCGTCCAACTGTCCGACCATGCCTTCCAGGGCGCCGGAGAGCAATTCCTCGGGCGTGACAGGCGAGACAAATTCGCGGTCGACGTAGCCCAGGACCTCGACGAATCGGTCGGCAAACGGCAAGTAGCGGCCGTTGGCCCGTTGAAAGCAGATCAGCGACCCAATGGTCACCCAAACGATCAAGTAAATCTGGCGACGCGGCATGGGCAAACTGCGAAAGCCAAGGCAACGTCGGCCCACCGGCGGCGATTGGCCGGGGGCAACGCCTCTCCCTCGTATCGTAGAACGTCTGGCGCTCCGCGTCCAAGGCCGGGCAGCTACTCGCCCAGATTCAAGAACGGCACGGGCAACAAGAACGCGTGCTGTTCGTAAAGGCTGCCTACGCCATACCAGGCGGTGAACTGGCTGAACCAAACGATGCCGACGTAAGCCAAGGCCACCGGCACAAGCAGGGCCCGCGCCGGCCACCGAACGATGGCCCAGCGCTGGCGCGGTCGGCGAACGGCGCTGGCCCAGGCCCATCCGGCCAGCATGTGCGCAGGCCACATGAACACGACAAACGCCAAACTCGGCAGCCAGGCCGCTTCGCGCGGTACGAGTTCGATCTTGAGCAGGTACAACGGCACCGCGAGCACCAGCGTCGCGATCGTGGCCAAGGCCGCCAACCAGGGAGCATGCCGGGCCCGCGTGCGCAGCTCGCCGAGAGCGAACATGGCCCGTAGCCGGTTCTTGGCAGCGAAATGCGCTTGGGCCAGCGGCAGCCAGATGGCGACCCAAGCCAGCGCGAATGCTCCGGCATATCCCAGAAACACCGACTGCTGTCCGAGCGCCAAGAGGGTCGTCGGAACGACGAGCCACGCGAGCGCGCCGAGGAAACCGCGCAGCCCGAGCCACCAATAGTAAGGCAGCCGCAGACCGCTCAAGAAATCCCAAACGCGGTCGCGGGCGCTGCCGTACGCACCCGGCGTTCGGAGTGCCCGCCAGACGCGCCTGGGGCGAACGACGGGCACGAGGAAGTGGCGCAAGCGTCCGCCACGCGCCCAGGCAGTAACCAGGTGATAGGCAGTCAACACGGCGACGACCGTGACGACCCCTTGCCAGCGGTGCGCCGTCGTCCCACCCGGATCGATCAATTGGGCCGAGTCAGCCAGCGAGCGCAGCAACCACAGCGGCGCGAGCACCACCGCGGTGCCCAGCAGCCAGCCGCCCAGATGCGCCGCTCGGCGCACTCCGATCCAACCCGCCGCGAAGCTTCCCGTACGCACGATGCGCCCGCTCGCTTCGAGCAAATAACCCAGGGCCGCGAACTGCAACACGGGTGTCGCGGCCAGGAGTGCCAACCCCAAGATCAGGCAAGCGGCGCCGAACAACCCCGTGACCAGCGTCGACGTTCCGTTAACAAAGGCGTACAGCAGACGCGCAAAAATCTTCCGCCCGCGGCGCAGCGTGGCCGCACTCTCCGCACCCGGCAAGCGACCGCGCTGGCCGCCGGCGTGCGGCTCGACGGTTTGCAGCCCCTCGGCAGTTTCGCTGGCAACGGCCAAGTTTCACCCCGCGGCGTAACGATTCGGCTGTCCTATAGCATGCGTATATTCGGATGCCGTTGGCAAACCTTTTGCCCTCGGGGATAAACCGCGGACCACGAGCGACGGAACCTTTGATCCAACTCCGCGCGACGCGACGGTAGAATGGCGGCCATGGGTAAGCGAGATTTGGCCTTTGCGCTGCTCATCGCCGCCGGCGCGATCCTGCTCGTGCGTACGATCGCATTGCCGCCGCCACGGATGACGGATCTGGTGGCACAAAGCTCGCCGGCGACCGAGAGCAATGGCCCCGCAACAGTGTGGACCGAGGACGTGCGCACCAGCGCCGCGGCCGTCGATGCCGCCTTCGAGCGCGCCTGGCACGCGGCGGGCGTCGAGCCCGTGGCCCAGATCGATCCTCTCACCTTTGCCCGGCGATTGTCGCTCGCGCTGGCCGGCACGGTGCCGGCACTCGAAGAGATCCGCCGGTTCGAGGCGCTGCCGGCGGAACAACGCAAGCCCGCGATGGTCGCAACGCTGCTGTCCGATCGGCGCGTCGACGACTACCTGGCCGAGCGCCTGGCCCGGATGATGGTCGGCGTCGAGCAGGGGCCCTTTTTTGTCTATCGCCGGCGACGATTCGTGGCCTGGCTGAGCGATCAATTGCGTGCAGGCCAGCCGTACGACGTGCTGGTCCGCGAAGTGATTGCCACCGAAGGCTTGTGGACCGATCGGCCGGCGACGAATTTCGTGACGGTCGCGATCCGCCAGGACCAGGGGAACGATCTCGACGAAACCGTGTTGGCGAGCCGCGTGGCCAGGGCATTTCTGGGAGTGCGGATCGATTGCGCCCAATGCCACGACCATCCCTTTGCTCCGTGGAAGCAACGCGACTTTCATGCGTTGGCCGCATACTTCGGCATTACGCAGACCACCAGTTTCTCCGGCATCCGCGACCAGCGGGGCCAGTATCGATACGACGATCGCGCTCGCGGCGAATCAGTGGCCATCGTGCCGCGCGTGCCGTTTGCCCCGGAGCTGGAGCCCGAGACGGGCCGACGGCGCGAGCGCCTGGCCGCCTGGTTAACGCATCGCGACAACCGCGCCTTTGCCAGGGCCACGGTCAATCGCGTCTGGGCCTGGATGTTCGGTCAGGCGCTAATCGAGCCAGTCGACGACCTGCCCGTGAACGACTCGGCCGCCGTGCCCGAGACGCTTGAAATCCTGGCGAACGATTTCCGCGACCACGGCTTCGACTTCAAACGTTTGATCCGCGTCATTGCCGCGACACGGGTTTATCAGCTTGACAGTCGCGTGGCCTCGATCGGCGACGATTTGCCGGCGCTCGTCGCGGCCGGTGCGGCCTTTCCGGTGACGCCGCTACGTGCCGAGCAGGTGGCCGGCGCCCTGCTGCAAGCCGGCTCGCTGCGCACCCTCGATGGTGATTCGCCGTTGGTGATTCAATTCGCGCGGCTCGTCGGCCTGCAGGAGTTCACCCAGCGGTTTGGCGATGACGGCGAAGACGAGTTGGCCTTTCGGCCGCAGACGATTCCGCAACGGTTGCTCTTACTCAACGGCAAACAGGTCCAGGAAAAGACCAAGAGCGACCCATTGAACGCCGTATCGCGCGTGGCCTTGCTTGCGCCGGACGATCGCCGTGCGATCGAGATCGTCTATCTGACCGTCTTGTCGCGGCGACCGACGCCCGAGGAATCGGCCTTCGGCGTCGAGATGCTCAGCCAACGCGCTGGCAACACCCGCGAAGAAGTGCTCGGCGACCTGTTTGTAGGGTTGTTCAACTCGACCGAGTTCTTGTGCCAACACTGAGGGGGTGGCCGATGTCAGCGCCAATTGCTTCTAGCGATTTCGCGTCGGTGTCGCGGCGGCGGTGGCTCGGCGCGGCCGCCGGCTCGTTCGGCTCGGCCTGGCTGGAGCGCGTTGCACAGGCGCTCGCCAGCCAGGACGCGGCCGATGCGCCGCGCGCCGCGGCCGCCGATGCGGTCATCCTTGTGTGGTTGCAAGGCGGACCCAGCCAGCTCGAGACCTTCGATCCACATCCCGGGACACACATCGCCGCCGGCACGAAGGCCATCGACACGCGCGCCGCGGGCGTCCGCCTGGCCGCGGGCTACGAGCGGCTTGCCGAACAGATGCACGCGGTCGCCGTGGTCCGGTCGCTGGTCGGCAAAGAAGGCGATCACGAACGGGCGACGTATGTCGCCAAGACCGGCTATCTGCCTGATCCCGTGACCGTGCATCCTTCGATCGGCGCGATTTGCTGCCATCAGTTACCGGCCGACGGTACGGAGATTCCGCGTCATGTGTCGATCCTCCCGGCCTCATGGCCGGCTCGTGGAGGTTACCTGGGAGCCCAGTACGATGCATTCAAGATGGGTGACCCGCGCGATGGCGTGCCCGACGTGCGGCCTTTCGTGGGCGAGCCCCGCGTTGCCCGGCGATTTGCGGCCCTCGAGTTCGCCGAGCGCCAATTTGCCCAGGGCCGCGCCGGAGTGATCGAGCCGCTGGCCACCCAGGCTGCCACTGCGGCCGCCAAGACGCTGATGGCTTCACCTCAATTGGCGGCCTTCGATCTGGCGGATGAGCCACGCGAGACGCAACAACTCTACGGCGAAACTCCGTTGGGGCGCGGCTGCCTCGCGGCACGACGACTCGTCGAGGCCGGCGTGCGATGCGTCGAAGTGACGCTGGGCGGCTGGGACAGCCATGCGAACAATCACGAAATTCATCGCGAGCTGGCAGAACAACTTGATCCCGCGCTCGCAGGCCTGCTGGCCGACCTAGCTGCGCGCGGCGCTCTCGAGCGAACGCTGGTCGTTTGCGCAGGCGAGTTCGGTCGCACGCCCAAGGTCAACGCCCTCGGCGGCCGCGATCACTGGCCGCACGGATTCACGGCGCTCGTGGCCGGCGGCGGTTTGCGCGCCGGACTCGCGATCGGCGAGACCGACCCCGAGGGAAGCAAGCAGGTTGCAGACCCCCATTCGATGGCCGACTTGCACGCCACGTTGTTTGCCGCCTTGGGGATCGATCGGCAGCGCGAAATCGTCTCGCCGGCGCAGCGGCCCATCAAGCTCAGCGAAGGGACTCCGATCGCCGAACTGCTGCCCGGTTGAACGCGTCCCTGGGCGCAGCCAGGCGCAGGCTGGAGCAGAATACCGCCGCGCATTCGCGGGGCAGGCAAGCGGTGACGCGGCTTAACGCTTCGAGAACTGCGTGCCGCGGCGGGCACCACGCAGACCGTACTTCTTGCGTTCCTTCATACGGCCGTCGCGCGTCAGCAGGTGTTCTTGCCGCAGTACCGGCTCGCTCATCGGGTCGAAATTCTTCATCGCGCGAGCGATGCCCAGCTTGATGGCACCGGCCTGACCCGTTGGCCCACCGCCCTGCACGCGCACCACCACGTCGACCTTCTGCTCATGCTCGGTCGCCTGCAGGCAGGCCAGCACGTCCTGGCGGTCGCGCAGCGAATCGAAGTACTCGTCGAGCGGCCGGCCGTTGATCGTGATCTGGCCGTTGCCCTTGCGAATGCGCACCCGGGCCACGGCCGTCTTGCGGCGCCCCGTGCCGAGGGCCTCGCCAGTCTTGGTCAATTTGGGCTGCGCAGGTGTCGGGGCCACTTCAGGAACGATCGACATCGGTCAACTTTCGACGGGTGCAGGGAAAATGAGCCAATTCAGGACGGCGACAAACCTCGGGCATCGGTGCGGGCTGCTCGGCTGCGCCGCAGGTTCTGTTGTCAAATACAGTTCTATTGTCAGATACGCTGCGTGCGCCGCTGCTTGTTCCCCAACTCGACCGGCTGCGGATTTTGGGCCTGGTGCGGGTGCTCGCCGCCGGCATAGATCTTCAGCTTGGTGAGCATCTTGCGGGCTAGCTTGTTCTTGGGCAGCATCCGTCGGACGGCCTCTTGGAGAATCAATTCCGGACGCCTGGCCAGGCGATGGCCCGCCGATTCGCTGCGCAGACCCGGATAGTACGTGTACCAGGTGTAGCGCTTCTGGTCCCACTTCTTGCCGGAAAACGCGACCTTCTCGGCGTTCGTCACGATGACGAAATCGCCGGTGTCGACATGGGGCGTATAAGTGGGACGGTGCTTGCCCATCAGCACCATGGCAATGTCCGAGGCCAGCCGGCCCACGACCCGGTCGGTCGCATCGACGACGTACCAATTCGGCTTCACGTCGGCGGGCTTGGCCATATAAGTCTTGGTTTTCATGTTCATTTCCGCTGGCTGCCGGCACTCGACCGGGGTACGGTCGCGAGGCGCAACAAAACAAGGGCCCCACGACACCCCAGGAGCAGTATGGGAATCCAACAATGTACCGGTCTGCCGCGGGGGGATCAAGGGCGGCAAAACCCCTGAAAACACGCGAGGTTACGCGGCCCCAAGGGGCCGCGCCGGCACCGGTCCCAACGGGGGCGGACTACGCGGTACCTGCGGCGGTGATCTCGGCCGGCAGCGGCACGCGCGAGGCGCCGGCCCAGAGCTGCTCGAGATCGTAGTAGCTGCGCGTTTCACCCTCGAACAGGTGCACGACGACGTCGCCGTAATCCATCAGAATCCAACCGCCCGATTGATAGCCCTCGAGGCTCAATCGCCGCTGGCCGAACTCCTCGGACAGCACGCGGTCGATTTCTTCGCTCATCGCGTGCAATTGGCGACCGCTGGTCCCGGTCACAATCACGAAAAAGTCGAACAGCGACGTCTGAGATCGCAGGTCGAGCACCACGGCGTCACGGCCACGGTTTTCCACGGCCACACGGGCTGCGGCGAGGGCCAGCTTCATTCCATCTGCGGCTTCTCGCTTGGCGACAATCGCTCGGCTAATCGGTCCACCTCCCGGACTGCCAGGGGCCCTCACTCTTTCCGGCGGGGTCGCCCGAAAGGGCCAAGGTGCCAACATCCAAATTGTAGCTGGGCCAAGCGGAAATGTAACGTCTGGCGGCGACGGGGCCGGAGGCTGCCGCCGCCTGCTGGGCGGGGCGTGACCGCGGTCTATAATCCGCCGACAGCCCTGATCTCCCCAGGTATTGCTTCCGAGGTAACTCCCGATGGCTGACTGGATTGAGGCCGGCAAGAAGGCCCCCGATTTCACCCTGCAGGCAGACGACGGTGCGAAAGTGAAGCTCTCCAACCTGCGTGGCAAGCCGGTGGTGCTGTACTTCTATCCGAAGGACGACACTCCCGGCTGCACCCGCGAGGCGTGTGCCTTTCGCGACCGCAAGACGGTCCTCACCAAGCTGGGAGCCCAAGTCCTCGGCGTCAGCCCCGATTCGGTCGCCAGCCATGTGAAATTCCGCGACAAGTTCGAGCTGAACTTCCCGCTGCTGGCCGACCCCGAACACGCGGTGGCCGAAAAGTACGGTGCCTGGCGCGAAAAGAACATGTACGGCAAGAAGTCGATGGGCATCCAACGCTCGACGTTCTTGATCGATGCCGAGGGCAAGGTCGCCAAGGTATGGAAAAAAGTCAGCGTCGACGGCCACGACGAGGAAGTCATCGCGGCGCTCAAGGAATTGTCGGCCGACTAGCCGCGGCGACTACCGCGGCAGCCCGGCGAGCACCTCGCTCGCCGCGGCGAGCGTCGCGGCCAGATCGGCATCGGAGTGGGCCGCCGAGACGAACAGTGCTTCGTATTGGCTGCACGGCATGTACACGCCGCGCTCGATCAGCCCCCAGAAATACTGCGCGAACAGGTCGGTGCGCGCCTGGGCCGCGTCGCTCCAATGGCGCACCGGGCCGGGATGGAAGAACAGCGTCAGCATGCTGCCCACGCGTTGGACGCAGTGCGGCACGCCGGCGCGCGTGGCAGCCTCGTCCAGACCCGTGGCGAGCCGTGCGGCGAGCAGCTCGAGTCGTTCGTAAGGCGGATGTTCGCGCAGCTCCTCCAGCGTGGCGATGCCGGCCGCCGTGGCCAAGGGATTGCCGCTGAGCGTTCCCGCCTGGAACACGCGCCCGGCCGGCAACACGTGCTGCATGATCTCGGCCCGTCCGCCGTAGGCCCCCACCGGCAAGCCGCCGCCGATGATCTTGCCCAGCGTGGTCAGATCGGGCTCGATACCGAACCGCGCTTGGGCCCCGCCCAGTGCCAGGCGAAAGCCCGTCATGACCTCGTCGCAAATGAGCAACGCGCCGGCGCGCCGCGTCAGCTCGCGCAAGGCCCGGAGGAATTCCGGCTCGGGCGCGACCAGTCCCATATTTCCCACGACTGGCTCGAAGATCACTCCGGCGATCCGAGGGCCATGCGCGGCAAAGGCCGCATCGAGCCCCGCGACGTCGTTGAATTCGAGCACCAGCGTGTCCTGCACGGTGCCCGCCGTAACGCCGGGCGAATTGGGCACTCCGAGTGTGGCCGCGGCGCTGCCTGCCGCGACCAGCAGGCTGTCGACGTGGCCATGGTAGTTGCCGGCGAATTTGACGATCACGTCGCGCCCAGTGAAACCGCGCGCGAGGCGAATCGCACTCATCGTCGCTTCGGTGCCGGAATTCACCAGCCGGACCATCTCGACGCTCGGGACCGACGCGACGATCAACTCGGCGAGCCGGCTCTCGGCCTCGGTCGGCGCGCCGTAGCTGGTCCCGCGCGCGATCGCCGCGGTCAGGGCCGCAGTCACGCGAGGATGGGCATGCCCCAGAATCATCGGGCCCCAGGAGCCGATGTAGTCGATGTAGCGCCGGCCCTCGAGGTCCCAAAGGTAGGCGCCTGCGGCTCGATCGATGAACAGCGGCTCGCCCCCCACGCCGCCAAAAGCGCGGGCCGGGCTGTTTACGCCACCGGGGATCAGGCGCCGCGCGCGCTCGAACGCGGCGTGGCTTAGCGGAGCGAAATGCGTCATGAGCAGGGTGCGATTCGGGGGCGAAACTTTGAGCAACCGGTGCGGAAGGCGACATTCTAGCGGTTGGCGAGGGGCCCAACGACCGCTGCATCGGCCCGCTGAGAGGCGCGGCACCGCGCGAATCATGCCAGCCAGCGTGCGACGTCCTTGGCCCAGTAGGTGAGCACGATGTTGGCGCCGGCCCGGCGAATGGCCGTGAGGATTTCCAGGGCGACGGCGCGTTCGTCGATCCACCCTTGGGCCGCGGCCGCCTTGACCATGCTGAACTCGCCCGAGACGTTGTATGCGGCCAAGGGTACGCCAGGAAACTTCTCGTGCACCAGGCGTAGGATGTCGAGATAGGCCAGCGCCGGCTTGACCATGATCAAGTCGGCGCCTTCGGCCAGATCGAGCTCGACTTCGCGCACGGCCTGCTCGGCGGCGGCCGCGGGGTCCATTTGATAGCCGCGCCGGTCGCCCGCTTGCGGCGCGCTTTCGGCCGCCTCGCGAAACGGACCGTAAAACGCGCTAGCGTACTTGGCCGCGTAGCTCAGGATCGGCACTTGCGCGTGACCGGCTCGATCGAGGGCTCCGCGAATGGCGCCGACCATGCCGTCCATCATCCCGCTCGGAGCCACCAGGTCGGCGCCGGCCGCCGCATGACAAACCGCCTGCCGGCCGAGCAGCTCGAGCGTGGCGTCGTTGTCGACATCGACCCGGCCGTGGCGATGTTCGAGCACGCCGCAGTGCCCGTGGTCGGTGTATTCGCAGCAGCAGACGTCGGTGACCACAAGCAGCGTGGGCGCCGCCTGCTTGATCGCGCGAATCGCCTGCGGCACGATGCCGTCGTCGACCAATGCCCCGGTGCCTTGGGCATCCTTCGCGCTGGGAATCCCAAACAGGATCACCCCGCCCAGCCCGAGCTTCGCCGCCTCGGCGGCTTCGATTGCGGCCTCGTCGACGGACAACTGGGCATGGCCCGGCATCGACGAGATCGGCTGTCGCAGCCTGGTGCCCGGCCGCACGAACAGCGGCAGAATCATCTGGCCGGGGTCGAGGCGCGATTCGCGCGCCAGCGCTCGTAGCGCGGGGTTGGTACGTAACCGCCGCATGCGGGTCGTGGGGAATTCGCCCAGCGTTCGTCGCTTCATCGCCATTCGCTCGAGGGAACTAATCGCCGTCGGCACGGGCCACGGCGTCGTCGCGGTGTACGTGCAAGACGATGGCCGGCGAAACCTCGGAGCCGGCCGAAGTGGCCAACGCGTGGAACGTGCGGCTTGTGGCCGGCACCCAGGGGCGCGCCGTCAAGAAGATCTGTCGCTCGCTCTGACCCTCGGGAATCAACACGCCATTCAATCCGATGTTGTCGACGTACACGCCGTGCGGCAGGTTCTCGACGGCGAACGAAATCGGACCGTCGATGCCGCGCCGCTCGACTTTGAGCTGCGCCGTGACGGTCGTGCCGGGGCGAATCGTGACCTCGGCCGGCTCGAGCCGCACGATGAGCTTGCCGGGCGCATCGAGGCCGATCGCGCCCAGCGTGCCGATCGACTTCGTCACGGTGCGTCCTTCGATCTCGGCGGTCGCGGTGATTTGCGCCGTCGCGTCCGCGGCCGGCTTGGGCGCCTCGGCGTCGGCCCAGATCGTGGCAAACGCCTGGCTGTGGCCGGCCTCGATCACGATCGGCGAGGTCAGGTGGAAGCCGGCGGGCGCGCCCGAGAAGTCTACACGCACGCTGCCGTCGAAACCGTCGATCCGGTCGAGCGCGAGCGGAATGCTGCGGCCGCTGCCGGCACGCACCTGGGGACTGGTCCCGCCGACTTGCAGCGCGAAATCGGGCTGCGGCGGGCGCACGATCAAGCGATACACGAACCGCGCGTCGCCCAGGGCCCGCACGTCGGTCACGCGGACCAGGTACTGGCCGTCGGCCGGCGCGGTAAAAGCAATTTGCGAGTCGCTGCCCAAGCGGCGATTGCCGTCGTCGTCGTTGGCGTAGTGCAGCGTGAATACCGGCAGTCCGTTCGGCACGATCGTCGTGCCCAGGGGGAGCGGCGCGACGATATAGGCCGGCTCGTCGACGGCATGCGTCGTGGGGCTCGTATCGAAATAACCGATCCGCGCGCCGTTCTTGGCGTATAGCAAGAACCCTGAGTCGGGGCCCTGGGGCAGGCGGAACAGCCGGCACACCTCGCCTTGCAGGTAGAGGAACTCGTTGAGTTCCATCTCTTCCCAGTTCACCAAGCGCACGTCGTTGATCGACGAGTTGATGCCGCGGAAGGTCACGTACGAGTCCCGCGTTGCCTGGAGCAGCATCCTCGGGACCGGCTGGCCCGCGGCATCGAGGACTTCGAGCTTGGTGTCGATCGGCGAGCCGCGACGTGCCGCGTCGGTCTCGATGATCCAGCGCTGGCCGACTCGGGCCTCGAAGCGGAACAGGTCTGCATCGGCCCGATCCTGGCCGGCGATTTGGCCGACCGCCACTCCCGGCACGCTCATGGTCGTGGCCGTGTCGGCGGCATCGTTGGGTTCCGCCTCGCGCGTTTGCGGCAACGTGTCGACGGCCACCTTCAAATCGCGCCGGCGGCGAAACCGGTTGCCGTCGACCGGCACGGCGACCTCCGTTTCGTTGCCGGCTGCGACGGCCACTTGCGCATCGGCGGGCAGGTTATAGCCCACCAGCGTCACTGCGGTGGTCGCACCGGCCGGAATGCTCGGCGGATAACAGCCCGTTACCAACGGCAGCTCGCCGAGCGACAGCCGATAGACGTGCTCGGCCGAACCGGCCAGCACTTGGTCGCCGACGCGAATGGCATACACACCGGCTTGGGTAAACGTGTAGCTGAGCACCGGATCGTCTTCGTTGTCGAAATTGTTATTGCTGGCCAGCACGTGACCGGCCTCGTCCAGCAGCGTGAGTACGCCGTCGAGCTTCAGGCCCAAGCTGCGGCTGCGCAAATCGAAGACTAGCGTTTGGCCGGCGGCCGCCTCGAAGCGGATGTGATCGACGTCGCCCTGGCGGTCGAGCACTCCCCAAACGCTGGCCGGCAGGGTGACAACGGTGCCCGCGTCGGGGGCGCCATTGGGCTCGGCCTCTTGGGCCTGCACGAGGTCGTCCAGTTCGAGTCGGACCGCGTTGCTTCGTCCCCCGGGGTTGACGAGCCGCAAGGAGTAGCTCCCCAGCGGCGCTTCGGCCGGCACGTTCACGTCGATCCACAGCTCGCTGGCCGTGGCTGGCTGGTCGGCCGCGAGCCGCGCGACGGGTCCGGCCGGTTCAAACTCGAGCTGCTCGATTTCCACCAGGTGCTTGCCCGTCAGCCGAATGCGGCCGCCGGCCGTGCGCTGCAATCCGCGCGGCTCGGCCGTCGCCAGATCCGGCTTCATCGGCTTGACGGTTTCCGCAGTCTCGACGTCGACGAGCGTCAACGAGCCGTCGAGCCGGCCGATGGCCAGTTGTTTCCCGTCGGGTCCAAAGGCGAGCGCCTGGGGCCAATCGGACTGTTGCTCGAGGGCATGCCGTTCGACCAGCGGCGACGACTGCCACAGTTTGACCGTGCGATCGTCGGCGGCCGTGGCCAGGCGGCTGCCGTCGGGCGAAAACGCCAGATCGAGGATCGCGCCTTCGTGCGCAAAACGCGTGACGACGAGTGGATTGGTGCCTTCGGCCGCCGTCTCGCTCAGGCGCCACAGCCGGATCCGGTTGTCGGCCCCGGCGCCGGCCAACATCCGGCCGTCGGGACTGAAGGCCACGGTCAGTTGCTCCTTGGTCGGCTGGCCGAACGTATCGAGCCGCGTTCCGTCGCCGACGTTCCACAGTTTGACCGTGCGATCTCCGCTCGCGCTGGCCAGCAACCGGCCGTCGGGGCTGAACGCAATGTCGAACACGGCGCCGTTGTGGCCGTCGAGCACACGCAGCTCGGTGCCGTTGGCGGTGTCCCACAGGCGAATCTTCTGGTCATAGCTGGAAGTGGCCAGCAGCTTGCCGTCGGGCGAAAGGACCGCTGCGTAGAGCGTGTCGCGGTGACCTTCGATCTTGCGCACCAGTGTCCCGTCGGCCGGCTGCCAGAGCGTGGCCTCTCCGACCAGGCCAGGCTCGCCCGAAGCGACCGCGAGCAATTGGCCATCGGCCGAGAAGCTGACACCGTTGACTTCGCCGCGGAGCCCCGTGATGGTGCGCACCAGGGACCGGTCTTCGGCCGACAGCAGCCGCACTTCGCGGTAGCCGCCGACGGCAATCAGCTTTTGCTGCGCCGACCAGGCCAGGGCCGTGATCGCCAGCCGAGGTGCCACCTGCGGGGCAACATGCGGCACGAGCAGTTGCGTGGGGTCGGGCTCGGCGCCCTCGGGCCCCTTCGCGCCGGCCACGATCCATGCCCGCAGCACGGCAATTTCTTCCGCCGTCGGGGCTTCGTTATCGGCCGGGGGCATCCGCGGCTCGGTCTGGCCTTCGACCGTCAGCAACAGCCGGCTGAGGTCGTCGCGCCCGGCGATCACTGCGGCGCCGCGTTTTCCACCCTTGATCAGCGCGGCATAGCTCTCGAGCGACAGCGCGCTTTCCGGTTCGTCGCCCCCGTGGCAGCCGACGCAGTACTTGCGCAACAGCGGCGCTACCGCCTCGGCATACTCGGGTGCTCTGGCCTCCGCGGCCACGCTGGTCGTGCAATGCACCAGCAGCACCCACAGCAGGCCGCGCCGGATGCCGTTCAAGTCTTGCCCTGGCAACATGCCGCGCTCCGCCGCCTAGTGGTTGAACAAGAACTCTTTACTGCTGAGCAGGCCCCAGTACAGGTCTTCGACCGCCGCGCGCCGCTCTGCGTCGGGCGTGGCCGCGAAGATCTCCAACAGTCGGCCCCGCTCCTCATCGCTGGGACGCCGCGCGAGCGCGGCCAGAAACGCTTCCTCGATCAGTTGCTCGTCCGGCGTGTGGGCCGCCAGGAGTTGTTCGATGCGATTGCCCGCGGTGCGCAACTTCTGATTGATCGCGTCGCCATTGGTCATGTGCAGGGCCTGAACCATGCTCGGCTCGGCCGTGCGCTCGCATTCGCACGTGATCACCCGGTCCGGTCGGCCGAACGTCTTGAGGAAGTACGAAGCCACGTTCGAGTCGGGCAACTGAATCGCGCGCCAATCCGCCGGGTAGCCCGGAAACTGCGACGGCGCGCCCAACACCTGGGCAAACGCGTCGAGCAGCACCTCGGCCATCAGCCGCCGCGGATAATACCGCGAATAGTAGCGCTGGTCGGCCGCGTTTTCCGGCAGGCTCGCGCTGCTCCGCTGATAGGTCTCGGATTGCAGGATCGCGCGCATCAGGGCCCGCAGGTCGTAATGCTGGTCGATCAGGTGCTGTGCGAGCGCCGCCAGCAGCGGCTCGTTGCTCGCCGGATTGGTCTTGCGCAGGTCGTCTACCGACTCGACCAGGCCCACTTTCATGAAATTGGCCCACACGCGGTTGACGACGGCCCGGGTGAAATAGGGATTCTCAGGCGAGCACAGCCAAGCGGCCAGATGCTCGCGACGATCGTTCCGGTCGTCCAGCGCGAGCGACGTGCCGTCGAGCGGCGTCGGCGGCTGGGCCTTGCCGGTGCTCGGCTGCACCAGGTCGCCCGACGTATCGCTGAACACGATGCGATTGCCCTCGCCGGGGCCGTTCTTGGTGCGCACCCGGGCGAGCAGGTTCGCCATCGCGAAATATTGATCGTTGGTCCATTTTTCCAGCGGATGGTTATGGCACTTGGCGCAGCCGATCGACATACCCAGGAACGCCTGGCAGATGTTCTCCGACAGCGCCGTGGGATCTTCGTGGAGCACGAAGAAGTTGGTGGCGCCGTTTTCCAGCGTGCTGCCGCTGGCCGTCAGCAGCTCGCGGACCAATTTGTCCCAGGGCGTGTTGGCGGCCACCTGGTTGCGAATCCAACTGCTGTAGGCCCACATCGCCGGCGCCGGCAGCTTCTCCGAATTGACGAGTAGTAGGTCCGACCACTTGTAGGTCCAGTAATCGACGAACTCGGGCCGCGCCAACAGCGCGTCGATCAATCGATCGCGCTTGTCCGGGCTCGTATCGGCCAGGAAATCGCGCGTGTCTTGCGCCGTCGGCAACACGCCGATCGTGTCGATGAAGGCCCGCCTGAGGAACTCTTCGTCCGTGGCTCGCGGCGACGCAGGAATCCGCAGGGCAGCGAGCTTTTCGAGTACCCGCGTGTCGATGAAGTTGCGCCCCGTGGCCGTGGCCAGCGACTCGGGCGTCGCGGAGTGTTCATAGGGCACCGTGACCGTGGCGAACGTCACCAGGCTCAGATACCAGATCGAAACGGTGCATTCCCCCGGGCCGGCGATCGAGACCTGGCCCTGCTCGTCGACCGGCGCGACGCCGACGTCGCTGGCGGTGAACTTCACCCACCGGGTCACGTCTTCCGAATGGCCATCGCTGAAATGGGCCGTCACGAGCAGTTGCTGTCGCATGCCGGGCTTCAGGATCGACTGCGAAGGCGAGACCTCGACCCGCGCGATTCGCGGATCCTCGTCGCGCGGGCCCGGTGTGCCCGACGCGATCCACTCGCTCAACACGCGGTAATCATGCGAATCGACGCCGAACCGCAGCCCGCCGCCGTGCGGAATGGCGCCGGTCGGCTTGGTCAGCAGCATGCTCCGCGCCGGGTCGGCCGGAACGATTCGCCGCCCCCGCGCCTCGCGCACCAGGGTGTCGAAATCGTGCTGGGCGTCGTAGCCGCGCAGGCTGAGCTTGAAGCCGTTCTTGCCGTGCTGGGCCCCGTGACAGGCACCCATGCTGCAGCCGGACTTGGTCAGTGCCGACTGCACGTGATTGCGAAAGCTCCATTGCCAAGGGCGCTCGCAGCCGCTGACCGTCACCGAGACCGTGGCCGATTCGTCGCCGTGCCTGGCAGTCAGGCTGGCGACGCCATTGGCCACGGGCACGGCGTCGAGCCCTTCGATGCGCACCACGGCCGGGTCGCTGGAAAAGAGCTCGACCCCTTCGGTGACTTCGCCCGTGCACGACGGTTGGCCGGAACTCTCGACCACGATTTGATGAGCGACGACCAAACGCTGCCGCGCGGCCGTGCCCACCAGTTGAAAGTCTCCAGGCAGGATTACCAGCGCATCGGCCCGTGCCGGTCTGGAGATCGCCCCGTCCATCAGCAGCGCGGCGACCATGATCGCTGGCCACTTGGATAGCGCCCGACATCTCGGCATTAGGATTACCTCCTCGGACGACTCGTGCCGGCCTGTGCCGGCGTAACTCCCCCCGGGCTTGGAACTGGCGATTATAGCTGGTCTCCGCCGACACCAGCCACCAAGGGGGGACACTTCGCTCTACGTGCCCGAAAACGCTTCGATTTCGATCCGAGTGGGCAGCGATGGCTGCGCACCAGCCCGGGTCACGGAGATGGCCGCCGCGCGGCAGGCCCAACGGGCCGCAGCAACAAGTTCTGCGCCCTCGGACAAGGCCACGGCCAGCGCGCCGTTGAACGCGTCGCCGGCCGCGGTGGCATCGATGGCCCTGACCTCGGGCGCCGGTAGATGCAACGCCTGACCGTCGTAGACCAACACGCCCAATCGCCCGAGGGTGACGACGACCTGCCGGGCGCCGCGGCGGTGCAGTCGCTCGGCGGCCGCCCGTGCGACGGCCAGATCGTCACCTTCAGGCACCGGCAATCCGGCCAGCGCCGCAGCCTCACCGCAATTTGGGGTCAGCACGTCGATCGCGTGGAGCAACTCCGGCTCGGCAATTGGCAGCGCCGCCGGCGCGGGGTTCACGACCACCATCAGCCCAGCAGTGCGGCCACGCCTAATCGCCGCCGCGACAGTTTCCAAGGGCACCTCCAACGACGCCAGCAAGACACGGCACGCGTCGAAGCTCGTTGCGGGCAGCGCGTCGACATCGGCCGGCGCGAGGGCCAGGTTTGCTCCCGACGCGACCGAGATCATGTTCTGCCCGTGCTCGTCGACCAGAATCAGCGCGACGCCCGTCGCGGCGCCGGCGACCACGCGGATCGCCGCGGTGTCCAGGTTCTCGCGGCGGAACCCGGCCAGCGCCGTGCTTCCGAAGTCGTCGTCGCCCACCGCGGCGAGAAAGGTCACCGGTTGCACCGCCGCGCGCGCCGCACCCACGGCCTGGTTGGCGCCTTTGCCGCCGGCGGCCTGGTAGAAGGAGCCGCCGAGAATCGTCTCTCCCGGCCGCGGCAATCGCCGGCCACGAATCACCAGGTCGGTGTTGACCGAGCCGACGACCATCACGCGATTGCCAGGCATGGCCGACGTTCCTTACTTGCCGATACAAAACCGGCTGAAGATCCGGTCGAGAATGTCATCGGTATACACGGCGCCGACCATGCTGGCGACCTCGGCCAGGGCAACGCGGATCTCCGCGGCGATCAACTCTTCGTTCCCTTCGCCGGCGGCCAGATCGCGAGCCCGGTCGAGCGCCGCGATCGCCGCTTCGAGACTTGATCGGCAACGCGCGGCGGTCGTCGCCACCGCGGCTCGTGGCTGCACCGCGCCGAGCCGCTCGGCGATGGCCTGTTTCAATGCGGCGAGGCCCTCGCCTGTGACCGCGCTGGTGACGTAGGCGCCAGGCACCCGATCGCCGCGTCGCGGCAGATCGCAGCGCGTGAACACCACCAGCCTGCGAGGATCGGGCCGAGAGAGTTGTTCCTGTTCCCAAGGGATCAGGGGCCGCGAAGCATCGAGGCAAAACAGCACGACGCGGGCCTGCAGGGCCTGTGCCTCGGCATGCCGTTGTGCGGTCGCAGCGACCGTTTCCTCGGTCGTTTCGAGACCGGCCGTGTCGATCAGTTCGACGATATTGTCGCCGCAGACGACCTGTGCGGTGAGATAATCGCGAGTCGTCCCCGCCTGATCCGCGACGATGGCCGCATCGCGACCGGCGAGGGCATTGAACAACCGGCTCTTGCCGACGTTGGGCATGCCGGTCAAAACGGCGCGAGGCCAGTCGACCGCGTCGAACCGGCCGGCCAATTGCTCACGCAGCGCGGCAAGCCGAGAGCCGCATTGCGCGAGGCGATCGATGAGTTGCTGGCGGGGAATGAATTCTATGGCCTCGTCGGCAAAGTCGAGTGCGGCTTCCAATTCCGCCAACAGCTCGAGCAGTCCCATGCGAATTTCGCTCAGAGGCGCAGCCAGGCCCCCGGCCAGTTGGGCCAGTGCCGCGGCGAGCTGCGCGTCGTCCTCGGCCTCAATCACGCCCAGCACGGCCTCGGCCTGCGTGAGGTCGATCCGGCCGCCAAGAAATGCGCGCAGAGTGAACTCACCCGGTGCTGCCGGTCGAGCGCCGGCGCGACAGAGCATTTGCAGTACGGCCTGCGCCACAGGGGGTGAACCGGGCAGGTGCACTTCGACGAGCGGCTCGCGCGTGGCGCTGCGCGAATTCGGCCAGACGTACAGCATCGCGGGCACCTCGGCCCCGAGGCCGTCGACGCGCAGCGAGCTGGCAATGACCCGGGCTGACGATTCACACTGCTCGAAGCTGCCCGAAAACAAGCTGGCGCAGACCGACGTGGCTGCAGGCCCGCTCAAGCGCACGATCGCCCGTGCAGCGCCGCCGGGGGCGCTGGCGATCGCGGCAATCGTATCGCCGAGCTGGTAGGCCATGTCGATCGGCGCGCGGCAGGTATGCCGGTGTTACCGCTTGCTCTTCTTCTTGCCGCGACGCGCGCCGTCGCTGCCGTTTTCGCTGACGGGCCGTGCCGGCGGCAGTTCCGTCGTGGTGCCGGCCGGGGAGGCAGTCGGAGTCACCTTGGGCAGCAGCTTGCGTTCGAGGATGCCCCAAGTGCTCGACGCAATGAAGTACAGGCACAGTCCGCTGGGCACCTTGAAGAACATCAGGCCCATAAAGACCATCATGTACTTCATCACCTGCTGTTGCATGCGCGTCTGCTCGTCAGTCGCCGGCGGCATGAACATCTTCTGCTGCCACAGAAACAGGCCAATGGTGACGATCGGCAAGACGTTCAGGTAGGGGCCCAAGAAGCCCTGCACCATGGCGGGCATCCACGAGCTCCAGTCGTAGAGCTTGTCCGGGGCCGCGAGATTCGAGGCCCAGTACACGGCGTGTGAGATCAGCGGTGCGTCGCGCAGTTCGACGTTGACGGCCAGCGCACGATACAGACCCAGGAAGATCGGGATCTGGATCAGCATCGGCAAGCAGCCGGAGAACGGGTTGTACTTGGCCCGGGCGAACAACTCGCGTTGGGCCTTCATCAACTGTTCCGGCTGGTTCTTGAAACGCTCTTGCAGACGTTTGATTTCTGGCTGCAGCGTCTGCATCTTTTGCATGTTCAGCGCCTGGCGACGGCTGAGCGGAAACAGCGCCGACCGGACCATGACCGTCAGCAGGATGATCGCCAGACCAGAATTGAACACGACATAGTCGTGAAAGAAGTGCAACACCTTGACCAGCACCACCGACACGGCCTGGTACCAGCCGTAATAGACGAGCCGCTCGATGCCGTAGTCGGCCAGCACGCTCGGCTGCTTGGGGCCGGCAAACAGCCGGTAGCGATGAGCCGCCGACCCGCCTGCGGCCAGTTCGATGGGATTACTCGTCACGCGAACCGAAACGTCGGTCAGGTTTTTCTTCTTCGGGTCGACCGGCAGCGAGCCGGTGCGAATCGGTTGCGAGCTCTGGATCCAGTCGGCCGCATCGCCGGCGCGCAGCGGGAAAAGCACTGCAGCGAAGTACTGCGCATCGACTCCCAGGAATTCCAGCGGCGTGCCCGACCACGGCGGATCGAGGTTGCCGTTGGCGATGTCGAGCGTGCGCACGATGCCATACTTGGTGAACCGACCCTCACGCAGACCGACGACCACGTCGCGCAGCCCGATCGCCGAGAAATGGTCGCCAATGCCTTTCGAAGCCGCGTACGGCTTGCCGACCTTGGTCGCATACCACGCCCCTTCGATCGGCAGGCCCGTGGGGCCGTCGAGCGAGTAGGCAACCTTGTGCGCGGATTCGCCCGTGTTGCGCAATTCGACTTCGAGCGTCAGGTCATAGCCCGGTGCCGGCCCGTCGCCCTGGCCGATCTGTTCCAGGCGAAAATGTTTGATGATCTCCACACCCAAAGCCGGCAGGGCTCGGCGAAACGCCACGTGCTTGGGGTCGCTCGCGACGACTTCCCAGTTCACGTGCCGCAGTTGCACGTCGGGCAACTCGGCAACGTCAATCGGCGGCGGCGTGCCGGCCTCGGCCGTGGCGACCGGCCGCTTCCGGTCGTCGACTTGCTCGAGCATCAACTCGAGCGATCGATAGGGCAACAGGTCGGCCGGGCCCGCCTCCGGTTTGACCACTTCCATGGGATAACGCGTCAGCTTGGCGCTCACCTGCAACTCGGCGTCGCCCCGGCGCACGGTCAGCGCGACGGTCTGGTTGGGGCGCGTCTCGGCCAAAGCGACTTCGACGCCCCGGGCCCCTGAAACCTTGGTCGCGCCGATCGCGGTGATCACATCGCCCGCTTGCACGCCGGCCAGTGCGGCCGGCGTCCCCGTTCCGACGACGCGGACCTGGGCCCCCGTACCGTCGGTGTCCTGCAATTCAAGTTGGCCGAGGTAGCCCGAGCGAATCTCCGTGTTGAAGTAATCGTGCGCGACCTCGATCCGCTGGACCGCGGCTCCGGTGCTGCTGACAGTCACGAGCAGCCCATATTTGTCGTCGGGGCCGACCGAGCCCAGCGTGAGCAGCCTAGTCGGCTGCGGTGGCTGGTCCGAGGGTGCTCCGGCATCTTCCACCTTGGCCGGCGCTTCGGTGGGGGCCGTCGCCGGCGGAGCGGCTGCGCCCGTCGGGGGCGCGTCGGCAGCGGCTGGCGCAGTGGCGTCGGCTGCGTTTTCGCCCTGTGCGGCGCCCTCCGCTGGCTTTTCCGCGGCGTCCAGTTTGGCTTCTGCCTGCTTGGCCGCCTCGGGCTTCGGTTTGGGCCCTTCGAGCCAGTTGAAGATGTAGCTGTTCAGCAACACCAGCGCCATGGCCAGCAGAATGAAGTTAAGAAACCGCTTGTCCTTATCCATGGCTTCAATCATCCATCGGCTCTGCGCCGGCTCGGTCGTGGTCTGAGCGGTGCAAGGGAATGCACCGCGGGTCGATTTACCGCGTGGGTTGCCTCGCGGCCCTCTCCGCGCCGCCGCCGCCGGGTCTGCAGCGATTGGCTACCGCGGGTGTACACACCGATCAACGCCCGGTGCGGAGGCGGTCGCCCAGGAAGTTGTCCAACTCGGGCGTATCGTAAATCTTTTGGATCGTCCGGCTGAAGTCGTAATCCACGCGACGGTACGTGAGCAGGTCGCCCTCGAGGACGACGTAGCATGCACGGTTGTCGCCGTCGCGCGGCTGACCGACCGAACCTACGTTGATCATCGCCTTTTCATTGCCCAGGCGATACTGGTACCCGATCTCCTCGGGCGGGAAGAATTGCAAACCCTGGGTAAACACCCCCGGGACATGCGTATGTCCCTGGAAGCAATACCGCTCCACGAGCGAAAAAATCTTCTCGATTTTGCGCTTATTGAAGACGTCCTCGGGAAAGACGTATTCGCTCAAGGGATTGCGGGCCGAACCGTGGACGAAGAGCAGCCCATCTTCGCGGCGGCTGCGCGGCAGTTCGCCCAGGAATTCCCACCGGAGGGCCGTCTTGTCCGGATCGCCCTGCCCGTCTTCGAGTTGCTGCCGGGTCCAGAAAATCGCACGCTCGGCCCCGGAGTTGAAACCTTCCGGGTCGAACAGCGCGCCCTGATCATGGTTGCCCAGCAAGCACACCTGGCAATCCATCACCAGATCGATGCATTCGCGCGGATTGGGTCCATAGCCGACGATGTCGCCGAGACAGTAGACCTCGGTGATACCTTGCTGGTTGATATCGTCGAGGACCGCGCGCAGGGCCTCGAGGTTGCTGTGTATGTCGCTGATGAGTGCACGCCGCACGTCACGCAACCCCGGCCCAAGGTGTGAGCCCCAAAACGGTCGCCCGATCTGCGTCTGCGCAAATCGGCCAATTTGCACTTGTGCAAGTTGTCTGCCGGGGCATGCACGTCCAAATGCCTCGACATAGGGCTGAAACAGGCAGTCTATGCCCCCCAATTGCGAGGGTCAAGCCGCGCGACTTGCTCCCGCGAGCGTGATTGCACATCTTGGACGGGACCCCTACCGCAATGTTGCGGCGTAACCTCGTTCGGCGATTTCTGGCGCCACTCGATTCGACCATGCCCTTAAGACTGCTCGCCCTGGAAACGCTGGGTCAGAATGGCTCGCTGGCCCTGGCACAGGACGAGCAGATCGTCCTTGAACTGGCGCTCGCCCCCCAAAAGCGGAGCGCTCAATCGTTGGCGCCGGGCATACGCGATGCGCTCGCTCAGGCCGGCTGGTCCGCGCGCGAGTTGGATGTTGTCGCCGTGATCACGGGGCCCGGCTCGTTCACCGGAACGCGCGTCGGCGTCGTCACTGCCAAGACACTGGCCTACGCGCTGGCGGCAAAGTGCATCGGCGTCGGCAGCCTGGAGACGATTGCCGCGCAGGCCCCCGAGTCGATCGACGACCTGCACGTCGGCATCGATGCGCAGCGTGGGCAGGTGTACGCCGCGCGCTACTTGCGCGACACGGCCGGCGCCTGGCAAGTCGTCGAGCCGGTCGCCATTGTCGATCGTTCGCGGTGGCTGGCAAACTGCCATTCGGGCAGTGCGGTTTCGGGCCCTGCGCTGGAATCCTCGGGCACTCTGGTAGCGCCGGGCGTCACCGTCGTGCCGCGCGACTGCTGGCGGCCGCGCGCGGCAACCGTGGCACGGCTCGCGTGGCAACGCGCCGCGCGCGGCGAATTCGACGACGTCCTGCGGCTGGTGCCGAACTACGTGCGGCGCAGCGCCGCCGAAGAGCAGCTCGATCTGCGTCGATCGGGCTGATTCATTTCCGCGGCTCACGCGGCGCCAAACGCGAGGTGGCCGCCCACGGCCATGATCCCCGCGTCGATCAACAGGTGCCCGGCCCACGGTCCGTAGAGCGATCCGCTGCGGTGGTACATCACGGCCCAGACCGCTCCGCCGATGGCGACGGCAGCGGAAAGCAAAGCCCGTACCGTCCAATCGTCGACATAGATCGACACGACCAGCACATGGTGCGCCATAAAGGCCAGGCTCGAAAGCGCCACGGCCCAACCCAGCGAAACGACGCCGCGCAACTGACCAAACACGAACCACCGCCAATAGTATTCTTCGAGCAGTGAATGAATCAGGCTGTAGAACGCCGCCAGCGCAAAAAAGGTGAACGGGGTCGTCGTACCAAAGTCGGCGAGCTTGGCGCGGAGCGCTTCGCGAAACTGCGCGGCATAGTCGCCGCCGGCGAACACGCCGAAGTACAGCGCGAGCATGCCGGCACAAACTACCCCGCCAAACGCGGCGCCTGCGAGCAGGTCGCGCTTGCGCGGCGACGCCCAACGCGGTCTCTGGCCCAGGACCAGCAGCACCCAGATCGCGGGAAAGAAGAATTGCACGAGCTTCGCCACCGTGTAGCCGGCGCGCATCGACTCGTGACCGGCGAGTGCGACGAAGTACAGCCAAGTGCCCAGCGTGGGGAACAACATCGCGAAGGCGAGCGCCGCGATTTGTGCACCCGCATTCACGCGCGGCAGGGTTTCGGCATGAGCAGTCATGTCATTCGATTCGCGAAATGTCGAGGTATTGCGTCGCCAGGTGGGCGTCGTCTGCGCCACTGGCGGCCTGCAGACGTTGCGGACCACCGGGCCACTCGAGTGCCGTGAACACGGCCTCGGCAGCCCCCTGGCCGACGTGCGCTGTCCAGGCTTGCTGCCCCAGCAGCAGCCGCACGGCCACCGGCTTATTGACAGGGGCGAAACGCACGCGGACCGTATAACGCCCGGCCTCGCGGATATCGATTTCCCAGTGGCCCTGGCTCTTGGGCGTCCAACCCGACGCGGGCCCACGCCAGTCCTGGCGCGTCAGAGTGACGGGGTTTTCGCGGGGGTCGCCGACGAAGATTCGTGGCGGAGCGAATTTGCGCTCGTCGCGCACGCTGTCGAACCAGGCGTCGTAGGCTGCGCGCATTTCGGCCACCAGCTCGGGCTGCCGGGCCGCGATGTCTTCGAGCTCGAACGGATCGTCGGCCAGGTCATACAGCTCCCAACGCAACTCCGCGGGCAGGGCCTGTTGAAAGCTGCCGCCCGATTGGACGAGCTTGTAGCGCGGGCCGCGCACCGTGCACGCGCGGTAGCGCTCGGGCACGTCGCCGCGGTGCCACTGGAAGAACAACAGCCGCGGTTCAACGGCCGCTGGTTGCTCGCCGACCAGCCGTGGCAACAGGTTGATACCATCCACCGGCCGGGGGCCTTGCTGTTTTGCGCCGCACGCGGCAGCCAGGGTCGGCGCGACGTCGAGATGCGCAACCGGGTCGGCGATCACCGTGTGGGGAGCAATTCGTGCCGGCCAACGCACCAGGCTCGGCACGCGAATTCCGCCTTCGTAGACGGTGCCCTTGCTCCCACGAAGTCCGGCGTTGAATCGCGGCTGCGCAGGACCGTTGTCGGTCAGAAACCAGACGATCGTGTTTTCGGCCTGCCCGAGCGCGGCCAGTCGATCGAGCACGCGGCCCACGTTGCGGTCGATGCGCTCGACCATTCCATAGACGCGAATCATGGCCTCGCGCGGATACGGTTCGGGCGACTGCCAGCCGGGCACCGCAAACCGCGCCTGGCTGGTGTCTTCCTGGGCAAATCGCGCCAGGTCTTCGTCGGGCACCTCGAGCGGATCGTGCGGGCAGTTATAAGCCAGATAAACAAAAAACGGCCGCGGGTCGCCCTGCTCGATGAACTGCAAGGCGGCGTTGGTGAAGATGTCGGTGCAGTAGCCCTGGCGCGCCTCACGAATTCCGTTGTGCAGCAGGCTGGGGTCCTGGTAGTGGTTGCCCGGTGGATCGGCCGGCTGGCCGATGCCGCCGCCGCCGTGCACAAGCACTTCCTGGAAACCCTGGTCTTGCGGGCGCAGCGGCACGTTGTCACCCAGGTGCCATTTGCCGAAGATTCCGGTTCGATAACCGGCCGCCGCAAGCGTCTCAGCCAACGTCTCTTCGTCGGCGTGCATCATCGAGCGGCCGACGAACGTATCGACGATGCCTGTGCGGTAGTTGTAGCGCCCCGTCAGCAGGCTCGACCGCGTCGGGCTGCAGACTGGCGAAACATAGAAATGACTGAACTCTGCCCCTTCGGCGGCGAGCGAGTCGATGCGCGGCGTGCGCACCAGGGGGTTGCCGTGGCAGCTCAGATCGCCATACCCCTGGTCGTCGGTAATGATCAGTACCACATTGGGTGGCGCCGCGGCCAGGCACGGCACGACGCACGCCAACCACGAACAACAAATCCCGATTCGCAACAGCATACGATTGGCCCGCCGGGGTGAACCGGTATTATGAATCCGGTCGTTCGGCGCCGCCAACGGGCCGCCGAATGTATGTACGCCTTTGCAAACGCGAGCCTGTCTGATGGCCGATTCACCTGGCGCCCTGCGAGCCGTTGTCGTCGTCTCGACGCTGGCCGACACGGCGGACGCGGTCGAGCAGTGCACTGCATCGGCCCTGGAACAGCTCGGCGCGACGCCCGATCTGGGCGTCGTGTTTGCAACCCATGATCATCGCAGCGCTGCCGAAGAGTTGGCCGCCAAGATACGTGCGCGAACGGGTGTTCGCTGCCTGATCGGCTGCACAGGCGAATCGCTGGCCTGCGGCGAGCTTGAATTCGAGTCGGGACCTGCGCTGGTCCTTTGGCTCGCGGTGCTGCCGGGCGTCAAGCTCGTGCCCATTCACCTGTCGTTCAATCGCCAGGCCGACGGCGGCGCGATCGTCGGTTGGCCGGATGAGCTGTCCGCGGTGTGGTCCGACCAGAGCGCTTTGCTGGTGCTCGGCGAACCCTTTTCTTTTCCTGTCGAACTGCTGTTGGACAACGTGTCCGAGCAGCATCCAGGCGTTCCCGTGGTTGGCGGCATGGCCAGCGGCGCCCATAGCCCCGAGCAAAACGTCCTCTGGCTCGACGATCAGGCCCACGCCGATGGCGCGGTTGCGGTGCTCGTCGACGGACCTGTCCGCTTGCGCCCCATCGTGTCGCAAGGGTGTCGGCCCGTGGGGCGGACGTTCGTCGTGACCAAGGCCGAGCAGAACGTCGTGCAGCAGCTCGGCGGCCGGCCCGCCCTGGAGCAACTGCAAGAGGTGTACGCCGGGTTGTCGCCCGACGAACAGCGCCAGGTGCAGCAAGGACTGCATCTCGGGCGCGTGATCAACGAGTATCAAGATCGCTTCGAACGCGGCGACTTCCTGGTGCGCAACGTCCTTGGCGCTGACCCCCAGTCGGGCGCCGTGGCCGTGGGCGATTATGTCCGCGTCGGTCAGACCGTGCAGTTTCACATCCGCGATGCGGCCACGGCCGACGACGATCTGCGTGCGCTGTTGTCCGCGGCGCGTGGCGTGCAACGCCCGGCCGGGGCCTTGCTATTCACCTGCAACGGACGGGGTACGCGCTTGTTTGAATCGCCCCACCACGACGCGGCAACCTGCCAGGAACTGCTCGGTCCGTTGCCGTTGGCCGGCTTCTTCGCCCAGGGAGAGCTGGGACCCGTCGGCGGGCGCAATTTCATTCACGGCTTCACGGCGAGCGTGGTGTTGTTCGAGGCGGCTCGAGCGTGATCCACGGATTATGTCGCCAGACGCGGTAAGGTTCCGCGGCAATATCAACCGTGGGATCGAAGACCTGCAGCAAAGGCCGTCGGTTGAGGGCCACCAGCGCCGAGCCGTACACCCGGGGGCGTCGGCGCTGGGTTTGCTGCCACCAGTCGGCGATGTGTTGCGCGAGCGGCCCGGCCAGCGGCGGCAACAGCTCCAGCGCCTCGATCTGGTGGTCGTTCAGCTCATGCGTGTAGTTCCAGAGAAACGCCACGCTACCGTCGGGCGCGATGATCGGCACGAGCGACGGCAGGTCGCGCCAATAACGAGCTTCGAGGAGCCGCGTGTCGCCATAGGTCGGCAGATGACCCGGCCAGCGATCGCGTTGCACACGCCACGCGACGCGATGGCCCAGTCCGACCAGGCCCGCATCGCCGATCAACAAGGGCCGCAGCCCCTCGCGGCGGTAGCCTTGCAAACCGAGCGGCGCACAGCGCACCAAGGTCGTGACAAGTGCAGGCCGGTGTTCCGCAAACGCCTGGCAGCGATCGAGTGCGGCGATCGTCGCGCGGTAATGGCTGAGCCACGCGTCGGCATCGGTCGCGGCGTACTGTTCTTGCAGCCGCGTTCGCGCGATCGCCAGGTTCTGAAGGTAGCTCGCGTGTTCGGCCGCGTTCTGGCCTGGCTTGGCGATCGCCGCCCGGCCGAGCTGATCGAGCAGCTCTTCGAGCGACTCGGTCTTCGTCAATTGCAGGCGCCGGCCGAAACGCGCGAGCCACAACTCGTTGGCGCGCGCCGCGGCAGCACCGTACGTTGAAATACCCCTGGCCTCCGGGTTGTAGAACAACCGCTCGCCGATCAGGGGCTCATACGTGGCGAAAACCTCGGGAAGGGACGCCCAGACGACTTGCCGCGCGTCGACGTCGATCAGCTCGACGGGCGGCTGCATGCCCCGCCACGCCTGCCAATCGACCGCCGGCCCTGTGGGAGTCGCCACGGCTTGGACCTGCGGATCGACCGCGCGGAATTGGGCCAGCGCGGTTGTCTTGTTCCGGGTCATCAGGAACCAACTGGCCCGGGTACCTTCGTCGGTCCAATAGGCGTCGCCCGCGATCAGGAATTGGCGTAGCGGCCAGAGGACCTGAAAGGCAATCCAGACGCACAGCACGGTCGTCTTCAAGCGGCCGATCCGCGGCAGCGATGTCGCGGGAAGTTCCGCCGCGGGGCGATGCCAGGGCCAGAAACGCCGGGGCCAGTCGGGCTCGCAAAAGATCAGCGTGGCCCAAAACGCCATCACCGCCACGAGCCCGACTTGGGCAATGAACACGAAGTTGAACGCGTGGAAGCCGGTCATCAATACGAGCGCCAGGACGCGCGTTCGCCGCCAGGCGAGCAGCAGGGGGACCGTCAGATCGAAGATCAATCCGCCGTACGAGAAGAACCAGGCGGCCCAGGGTTGTGCCAGGACCGCGTGCATCCTTGCGGCCGCCGCCGCGCCGAGCACTCGTTCTACAGGCGACACGGTCTCACGGGCCGCGAGCCACATCCGCAAGGGTTCGCCGGCGAACCAATCGGCATGGAGCTTGGCGACGCCACCGTAGAAATAGACCAGCCCGGTCTGAACGCGCAGCAGCAGAATCGCCCACCAAGGTACCAGCGCATCGTGGGCGCGGCCGCGACGGCGCGCCAGCCACGCGTCGATCGACCCGGCGCGTGCGGCGGGCACCATCGCCAGGCACGCCAGAAACACGACCGTCAGCGGAAAGTGATTGCCGTAGAGCGACGCGTCCATCAGCCAGATAGAGCTGAAGGCAACGAGCAACAGGCTGCTCGCCACGCGATAGGCGAGCCCCAACGTGAGGCAGATGGCCGCCCCCAGGGCGATGAGGAACACGAGCGTCGTGCCCGGCTCGGGCAGGGGCCTGATCCAAGTCAGGTAGGGATACGGAAAGTGCCACCGCGTTTCCGGCCCGGTGAGCAGCAGATCGATCCAGTTGCGCCCTCCGGCGCGGGGTACGAGAAACGAGCCCAACAGATAGATCACCGTGAGCCCGAAGCCGATGCGGAAGGCGGCGAGGCTCGCCCCGTCGACGGGCCGCTGGAGCCAGCGACGCACCGCGCCGGCCGGTGCATCGTTGACCACGGCTGCGAGTCCTGTGAGTGGGCCGGGATGTTTGGTTAGGTCCGAAGCACGCGATAGCATAAGCTGCCGGACTTCCCTTTGAACCTACCGCGAGCCGCGGAGCCGAGGCCATGATCCACGAAGAGATGCGCGAGTCGATTGCCGTGCTGCAGATGGTACGCGGGCGCGGGAACTCGCTGTCGAGCGATTTTCTCACCGCGCTCATCGAAATGCTCGATCGCTTCGAACAGGGGAGCGCCTCAGCGGCGGTGCTGACGGGCAAGGCCGGCATTTTTTCAGCAGGGGTCGATCTGCCCACCTTGCTCGAAGGGGGCCCCCAGGCCTCGGAGCGGTTTCTCGAGTTGCTCGTTCACTACTTTCACCGTCTGGCCGTTTGTCCCAAACCGATCGTCGCCGCGGTGAACGGCCACGCGATCGCCGGCGGCTGTATCACCATGTTTGCCTGTGACTACACGGTCGCCGCCGAGGGAAACTACAAGCTCGGCGTCACGGAACTGCTGGTCGGGGTGCCGTTCCCGGCCTGGCCCCTGGAGATCGTTCGCCACCGCGTGCCGCCCAACCAGTTTCGCGCATTGTGCTACACCGGCATGACGGTACCGCCGGCCGACGCCTTGCAGCGCGGCATGGTCGACGAGGTGGTGCCTTTGGCGCAAGTCATGGATCGAGCCTTGGCCGTCGCGCGGCAATTGGCCGAGGTTCCCGCCGCCACGTTTGCGATCACCAAGCAGCAAATGCGGCAGCCGCTGCTGGACGCCGTGGCGTCGACGACGCGCTATTTCGAGGACACGGCCATTGGGCTCTGGCTCGAACCGGAGATTCGCGCCGCCATCGAACGGTTCGTCGCGCGGACGATCCGGCGCGCCTAGACACGCTGCGGCACCGGCCGCCCGATCGCGGTGGTCGGCCGTCAACCACCTTTGCCCGGCAGACTCGGCAGCTCGGCCGTCAACGCGGCGAGTCTTTGCCGGATTTCGTCTCCGACCAAGGCGAGCGCATCTGCCGGGTTGTCGAGCGAGGAGAGGCCCTGGTCGTCCAGGCGCATCGCCCGGCACAACTCGCCGTCGTGGTAGTGAACGCAATTGCGCCCTGCCGACTTGGCCGCGTACAATGCCGCATCGGCACGCCGCACGAAGGCCGCCGTGCCGTCGTTGCGAGTTGCTTGCGTGACACCCTGGCTGACGGTGATCTGGAATTTCTGTCCGTCGAACTCGGGTCGCGCAACGCACACGGCCAGCCGCAGCTTTTCGGCAGCGATGATCGCGTCGGCCAGCCCCGTCTCGGGCAGCAGGATGGCGAATTCCTCGCCGCCGAAGCGGGCGACGAAATCGCTCGGCCGCAGAGTGCTGCGCAGCAGTTGCGCCGTTTCGCGCAATACGAAGTCGCCGGTTGGGTGACCGTAGCGATCGTTGAACTTCTTGAAGTGGTCGATGTCGCACAGCAGCAGCGACAGCGGGCGATCGTACCGCCTGGTCAGTGCGAGACAGCGATCCAGCTCGTCGTCAAACGCCCTGCGATTGGGCAAGCCCGTGAGGCCGTCGGTCAGCGCTTCGGCCGCCACGCTTTCCAGTTGTCGGGCCTGCTCCAGCAGTTGCCGCTGAGCGTGTGCGTATTCTGCTTCGAGTTGCTCGAGGCGTAGGGAAAGCTCGCCCGGCGCGTCCGGTTGCGAAAAGCACTTGGACGACGACCGCTCGCGCCAGCGACTCAGCCACGAGGCCAACCACAACCCCAGGCCCACGGCCAGGGCTGCCTGTGCCGTCGCTACGACGAGCAGCATGAATAGATTCGGGCCGTTCGCGGGCATGGCCGAGGGGAGGGAGAGCTTGACGCAGTATCCAGGTGCAATTTCCAGAAAAAGCCTAGGTTGCCGCGACGCAGCTTCACCGCTGCGTTTGTTTCGCGAGCCGCATTCCGCAAGCGAGGTGCTGGCTGCTGCAACAGTTCGTGCGGGTTATATTGGCTGGGCCATGCGTGTTGACGCTTCTGTGGCGGCCATCGGCTGCCCGCGGCTCTTGCAGGAGAAATTCGATGCTCCGAGTCACAACTGCCTTCGTGGGTTGCCTCACGATCGCGGCCTTCGCGCCCGCGTGGGCCGCCGAAGCGGAACCCATGCTCGCCACGATTTCGGTGCCCGAAGGTTTTGTCGTCGAACAAGTGGCCGGTCCACCGCTGGTCGAACACCCGATGATGGCGTCGTTCGATCCCCAAGGGCGGCTCTACGTCGCCGACAGCGCCGGCTTCAACCTTTCGGCCGAGGAACTGCTGGCCCAGACGCCCAACCGCATCTTGCGACTTGAAGATACGGACGGCGACGGGCGGTTCGATCGCCGCACGGTGTTTGCCGACCGTATGACTTTCCCCATGGGAGCCCAGTGGTATCGCGGCGCCGTCTATGTCGCGAGCCCGCCGAGCATTTGGCGACTCGAGGACGTCGACGGTGACGGCGTGGCAGAACGTCGCGAAGAGTTGGTCACCAAGTTCGGCTTCATCGGCAATGCGGCCGATATCCACGGCTGCTTCCTCGGTCCCGACGGCCGCATCTACTGGTGCGACGGCCGTCACGGACACCATTTCACCGACGGCGATGGCCAAACGACGAGCCAAGGCCAGGCGGCGCGAATCTTTTCCTGCTTGCCCGACGGCAGCAACGTCGAGGCGCTCTGCGGTGGCGGCATGGACAACCCGGTCGAGTTGGCTTTCGCGCCCGAGGGCGACGTGTTCGGCACGATGACGTTCTACAACCCCGACGATCATCGCCACGACGCGATCGTGCATTTCATCCACGGCGGCGTCTACCCGCGCAAGCATTCCGTCGTGCAGGAATTCAAGCGCACGGGCGATTTCATGCCGCCGCTGTGCTTGTTCGAAACCGTGGCGCCGGCTGGTCTCTTGCGCTATCAGGGCCGACAGTTCCCAGATCCGATGCGCGGCAACCTGTTCAGTGTGCAGTTCAATACGCATCAATTGCTGCGGCACCCGATCGCCCGTAGCGGAGCAACCTGGTCGGCCACGACCGAGCCGTTCCTCGCTTCCTCGCACATCGATTTCCATCCGACCGACGTCCTTGAAGATGCCGACGGCTCGCTGTTGGTGATCGACACCGGCGGCTGGTTTCGGCACGGCTGCCCAACTTCGCAGGTGGCCAAACCCGACGTGCTCGGCGCCATCTATCGCGTGCGCTACCGCGAGGCACCACCCGTGGTCGATCCGCGCGGCCTGACGTTGGAATGGGAGCAAGCCACGACCGAGCAGTTGCTCGACCGGCTGAACGAACCACGGCCTGCCGTTTTGGAACGCGCCATCGATACCCTGGCGCTGCGCGGCGACGCGATGGTCGCAGCCGGCGCCCGGCTGTTGGCTGATCCGCAGACTGCGCCGGTTCGCCGCCGCAATGCCCTGTGGGCGCTGACCCGCGCCAACACGCGTGCCGGACGGCACCTGCTGCGGGCGGCGCTGCGCGATCCGGACTTGAGCGTGCAACTGACCGCGGCGCGGGCGACGGGCACACTGCGCGATCGCGAGGCATTGGTCGACCTGCTGCCGCTGCTGGCCAGTCCTGAGCCCGTCCTGCGCCGCGAGGCGGCTACGGCCCTGGGGCGCATCGGCCAGCCGGCCGCCGTGCCGGCGCTGCTCGAGGCCGTGGCGCTGGGCGGCGATCGATTCCTCGAACATGCCTTGATTTTTGCCTTGATCGAAATCAACGACCGGTCGACGACGCTCATGGGGCTCGACGATCCACGGTCCGAAGTGCGGCGAGCAGCACTCATCGCACTCGATCAAATGGACGATGGCCAACTCCAGCGCGACGAGGTCGTACGGCTGCTGGACACTTCAGACTTTGCCCTGCAACAAGCGGTGCTCGATTGTGTCGCTCGCCACGAAGGTTGGGCCGGCGAGACCGTCGGTTTGCTGGGCACCTGGCTGGCCGACGCCCAGCGCGCGCCCGAGCAATCCGAGACCTTGCGCGGCGCACTCGTGGCCTTCGCCGCGCAGGCCGAAGTCGAACAGCTGATCGCCGCTGGGCTGGGTGACGAGCAGGCCAGCGACGCGAACCGGCTGCTGCTGCTCGAGGCCGCGTCCCAGGCGAACGTCGCGCAGTTGCCCGACGCTTGGAAACCCGGCGTCGAGCGTGCGCTTGCCGCTGCCGAGCCGGCTGTGGTGGTCGCCGCGTTGGCCGCGGCCGCGCGACGCCCGGAAGCGTTCATCGACGAGCTGCTGACGCTCGCCGCGGATGAACGCCGCGACTCGGCAGCGCGTGTGCGGGCACTCGAATTGCTTGCCCCCTTGGAGGAACTCGACGATGCGGCGATTGCGCTGCTCGTCGATCGTGCCGCCCATGCCGACTCGGCCCTCGAACGGCTCGCGGCAGCGCGAGCGCTCGGCGCGGCGCGGCTCGACAATGCCCGACTGCTGGCGCTGACCGAGGTGGTCGCCGGAGCCGGGCCCTTGGAATTGCCCGCGCTCTTGGCGGCGTTTGAGCTGCGCGGCGACGTGATCAATTCGGCCTGGCTGCCCCAGCCCGATCTCGGTCTGGCGCTGGTCAAAGCCCTCGACGCCGCGCCTGGCCGCGCGGCTGTCCCTCAGGCACGCCTGGCCGGTATCCTGGCGGTGTTTCCCACGCCCGAGGCGCAGGCCGAGGCGATGCAGCTCATGGCCGAGGCTGCAGCCGCCCAGGCTACACAGGCCGAGCGCCTGGCGCAGCTCGAACCGCACCTGGCCGGCGGCGACGCAGAACGGGGTGCCGCCGTATTTCAGGGACGCAAGGCGGGCTGCGCGGCATGTCATCGGGTGGGATCGGCGGGCGAGACGATCGGTCCCGACTTGTCGCACGTCGGCCAGATTCGCGCGCCGCGCGATCTGCTCGAATCGATCGTCCTGCCCAGCGTGACCTTGGCGCGCGGTTACGAAACCGTCACCGTCGCCACGAGCGGAGGGCAAAGCTACACGGGGGTCATCAGCCGGGAAACTGTCGACGCGCTCGAGCTCCGCAATGCCCAGCGCGAGGTGTTTCGGATCGCGCGCGGCGACATTGCCGAGCTGGCGCCGAATCCCGTTTCGATCATGCCCCAAGGGCTGGACCAGGTGCTGACGCCGCAAGAATTGGCCGACCTCGTCGCATACTTGCACAGTCTGAAATAGACTGTTGCCGAACGATACCGCGATTCGGCCGTGCCGCCTTGCTGGGAGAGCCATCGAACGATGAACGCCTTACGCACGGGAAGTCCGATCCTCAACGCGTGCCTGTTGCTGGTCACGCTCACTTTGTTTGCACCCCGGGAGTCCAGGGCCGTGGAAACCGGATTTCTGTCGCGCAGCTATCAAGACGCCGAGGGCGTCGAACACAAATACGTCGTGTTTGTCCCGGCAGCCTATGACGGCAACACGCCGTTTCCGCTGATCATCTTTCTGCACGGCGCCGGCGAGCGTGGGACCGACAACGAAAAGCAGGTGGCCGTGGGGCTGGGGCCCGTCGTGCGGAAACAGGCGGCAACGTTTCCGGCCATCGTGCTCTTTCCCCAGGCGGAGAAAAGCTGGATGGCAGGGTCGCCCGACTTGCAGCGTGCCGCGGCCGAACTCGATCGCGTCGAGCAGGATTATCGTGTCGATCTGACCCGGGTCTATGCGACCGGCCTGTCGATGGGCGGCCGAGGTACCTGGGACCTCGTCGCTTCGCATCCCGACCGATTCGCGGCCGCCGCTCTGATCTGTGGCTTCTATAATTTCGATACGATCGAGCCGCTGGCGAAGATTCCCACCTGGTTCTTTCACGGCGACAGCGATCCAGTCGTCCCGGTGCGCAACAGCCGCCAGGCGCATGAAAAATTGAAGGCCCTGAACGCTGCGGTCCAGTACACCGAGTACCCTGGCGTGAAGCACGATAGCTGGTTGCAGGCCTACGACACGGCCGAACTTTACACCTGGCTGTTCGCGCAGCGTCGCGGCGCCGCCAACTAACCGTCTACCGGCGCCACGGCATGAGCGAAGGCGTCACCTTCGACGACATCCTTGCCGCCCGGGCGCGGATTGCTCCCTTCGTTCACCGTACGCCGGTGATGACGTCGGCCTATTTCGACCGGCGCGTGGGCGCGAGCCTGTTTTTCAAGTGCGAAAACCTGCAACGCGTCGGGGCGTTCAAATTCCGTGGGGCCACCAACGCGGTTCAATACCTCGGCCAGGCCGAAGCCGACCGTGGCGTCGTGACGCACAGCTCGGGCAACCATGCCCAGGCGCTCGCGGCCGCGGCCGGTCAACGCGGCATCGCGGCCACGATCGTCATGCCGCGCGGCGCGCCGGCCGTGAAGCGCGCCGCGGTGGTCGGCTACGGGGCGCGAATCGTCGAATGCGATCCGACCCAGGCCGCGCGCGAGGCGACGACCGCACAAGTCCAGGCCCACACCGGGGCCGTCCTCGTGCATCCCTACGACGATCCGCGCGTCATCGCTGGCCAGGCGACGGCCGCCTGTGAACTGCACGAGCAGATCCCCGGGATCGACGTCGTGCTCGCGCCCGTCGGGGGCGGCGGCTTGCTCGCGGGCAGCTGCCTGGCCACCAGGCACATGTGTCCGCCGGCCGAGATTCTTGGCGCCGAGCCTCGCCAGGCCGACGATGCGGCACGTTCGCTCGCGGCCGGCCACATCGTGCCAGTTTCGAATCCTGACACTATCGCGGACGGATTGCGGACCTCGCTCGGACGATTGACCTTTCCGGTCCTGGCCCGCGAACTGGCCAGTATCGTGTGCGTCGACGAAGCGGCCATCGTCGAAGCCATGCGACTCGTGTGGGAGCGCATGAAGCTGGTGATCGAGCCTTCGGCCGCGGTTCCCGTGGCGGCGCTGCTCAGTGCCCCCGACCGCTTTGCCGGTCGCCGTGTCGGGGTGATTCTTTCCGGCGGCAATGTCGATCTCGGCCGGCTGCCTTGGCAGACGGGATCCACCTGATCCGCAGAGCCAGACGCTAGCGCTCGACGGCCATCTCGCTGTACAGCGGCAGATGGCGGTAGTACACCTCGAGGATGCACAGCGACAGGCTGGTCATGTACAGCCGGCCGCCGACGATCGTGAACGCCCCCTCAGGGTCCCAGCTTCCTACGGCATGCCCATCGCGGACCTGCGTGTGCACGAGCGTGTCGCGGACGACCGAGTTCCACTGCTGCCAGGGCTCGCCGCCGAAGTGGTGCATCACCTGCGTGGCGTAGTACCAGTAATAGATGTCGATGTCGCGCGGCTCGGGCGGAGCGACCTGGAACAGGAAGTTCACTCCAGCTCGCACGCCGGGGTGGGCAGGTTCCCAGCCGGAGTAGAGGCGACACAAGAGCGCCTCGGCCGACATCGACTCGGTGGCAAACTCGCGCGGCTGATACGAATACTGCCCGCCGTAATTGTCGGTTTGCACGTGATCCAGATACCGCGTCGCAGCGGCAAGCGTGTCTTCCGGCACGTTCAAATACGCCATTTGCGCGCTGCGCAAGGCCATCACCTGCCAGCCCAACACGCTGGTGTCGCCGGGTTCGCCGGGACTATAGCGCCAGCCGCCGCCGCGCTTGTCCTGCGCGGCGACGATGAAGTCGACCGCTTTTTGCGCCGGTTTGCGCAGCCAACCCTCTTGCGACAAGGCCAGCGCTTCGCACAGCACGATCGTCGCCTGGCCGTGGGCATACATCCGGCCAATTCCCGGTCCGCGCAAATCGCCATTGGGCCGTTGCTGCTTGATGAGCCAGCGCAGACCTGCCTCGACCTCGCGATAGTACTCTCCTTCGGTGGGGGTGTTTCCAGCACCCAGCAGCGGCAACAGGGCCAGCCCCGTCGCCCCGACGTCGGAGTAGTTGCCCGCGCCTGAGCAGCGGCCTTTGCAGGAATCGGCCTTCGCGAACGCATCGAGGCTCCAGCGCCCGTCCTCGAGCTGATGTCGCGCCAGCCAGCGCAAGCCCATGGCGACGGACGCTTCGCTCGAGTCGCTGCCGCCGCCTCCTTTGACCAGCGAGGCCCGCGTGGCGGCGTTTTTGCGACCGTCGAGCGATCCGGCCCGACCCGAAGTCCCCACGGCCGCTGCCACCCGGTGGGGACTCACTTCGGATGCGGCCAGTGCCGTGAGCTCGGCCGTGGGCTCGGACTTCGGCGCCTCCCGGAAGGGATCGTCGTCCTCCACGGGCTCAGGAGCAAAGGCTTCGTCCGCGGCCACGGTCTCGAAAACGGGTTGATCGCCCTCGACTTCGACCAGGTCGCCGTTTTCGTCGCCTGGCGATGCGATCAGGTTGATCTGTGGCTGCGGGCGCTCGAGCGCAAAGAACCACAACCCGCAGGAGATCACCAGCAACATGTGCACGACGAGGCTGCCCAGAAAACCGGTTGCCCGGTGTATGGGGTCGTACCAATGCACGAAGTCCGGCGGGCGTGCCACGCGCCGCATGGCAACGGCAGCGCGCGAATCTGGCGCAGCGCATGGCGCGGGCGCAACCTGCCCGAGCGTAGGTTCCAGCGCGGACATGACCTTTTCCCTTCGTCGCTGTTCCGTATTGCCCCAACCGGCCAAGCCGGATCAAAAGGGCCAACGCGCGGGAATCGGACGCAATTCCAAGTGCCGACGAGAGCGGAACGGACGTGTGGTTTGCGTTGCGGCGACGACCCCGAGAGACAGGGACCACCGCCGTACGATGTCAAACCATCGCTCGCATCATAAGCGACCCGGATCGCAAATGGAAAAAAGAATTCGTCGCCCTCACCGTGCCGTCGCCCCGCGGAGGGCTGTTCCGATCCCTCGGAACAGCCCCCGGGGGTTGATGGCCACCTGGATAGCGACGGCTAGGAAATCAACGGCGCCGTCGGCGCTTGGCTGCCAACCATCCAAAAGCAACCAGCCCGCTGGCCATCAGGCCGAAGGTTGCCGGTTCCGGCGTCACATAGGGCGTATAGAACTCGCAGGTTTCCAGGCCGTTGCGGTCGATCGCAGCGATCCGGACGATCGAGGGTTCGGCGTTGGTGCCGTTGTTCCAGTTTGTGCCCACCCCCGGCGTGGCGCCGTGGTAGCTGCCGTTTTCGAACTGGCTGACATAGAAAGCGCAGTCCGGCCCGACCGAAGCCAGGTCGCCGTACGCTCCACTTCCCCAGGCAATGTCGCTGATCGTGGGGATCCCGGTGAAGTTGGCACCAAAGACGTAGCGCGAGACGGTGCCGTCGTTGTTGTTGCTGTAGAGCGTGGTGGTCGACGCCGTCGAGCTGAACGCCAACCCGTCGGGGAAGTGGGTCGTCCCGAAGCTGTTCACGACCGAGCCGGTGTTGGTGAGAATCGTGATCGTCTGGTTCGTTTGCCCGGTGATCGCGATGTTCCCGCCAGGCCCGGCGACCATGCCGTCGACCAGCGCGGCCGAGGTATGGATCAGGGTGTTGGTCAGCAGGACGGGGTCGTAGATGTAGACATTGCTCAAAGTGCCGCTGTCGGTATAGGCGATGCGCCCGTCCGGCAGCGTGGTCACGCCGTACTGGCCAGCGACCGACCCCGGCAGGGTGACGGCCGGCGCGGCCCAGTTCGACGGATTGATCCGCTGGAGACCCGCGTTGGTGATGGCATAGATGTAGCCGTCCAGGCCGTTGGTCATCCCCACCCCGGTGCCGAGCCCCGTGATCGTATAGGTCGCGATCACGCCGTGAACCGAGTTGCCTTGATGCGTGGTGTTTTGGGTGGGGTTATACTCGCGGATGACGTTGCCGTTGCGCGTCAGGAGATGACCGCTCGAGGTCCAAGCCATGCCGGCGGCGACGTTGGGTCCGGCATAAATCTCCTGGCTGTAATTGGGGTCGATGTTCGGAAACTGATCGGCCCGCGCAGGACCGTCGACGATCGCCAGCGCGCAAGCCAGGGCCGGCAAGCAAACGACCAACCGAATTGTGAAACTCATGAGCTGACTCCTTAGGTTCGAGAAGGGGTGTGTGACGGATCTTGAGGCGATGCAACCGGCTTGCAGCCGGGAATACACAACGGGACTCCGATCGAATCGTTGCGATCGGAGTAAATGTTCCTTGGATATACACGAGTGTCTTGTTTCGGCGCGCAGCGGTAGCGCGGAAAATACACATCGTGAAAAAACCAACGCAGTGCGGTGCGGGCTTGTTCCGGCATGCGCGCAGCAACTCCCTGCCGTGATCGCAGAAAGGCACGCCACACGGGAAAAACCGTGGGAATAGAGAGGTAAGACGACGAGCCCCGACGGTGGACGATGCGCCCACCGACGGACGTCACTCTCCGCAAGAATTCATTAGCGGCACCCGGAACCGGCACCCCATAACGCGTGTGAAATTAGCAAACAAACCATGAGTGTCAACACAAAAGTTCGCGGATTTCTAATAAATCTGAGGCGCCTCCCGGCGAGCGGCGCGGTCGTTTGGAGCCGCGCAGCAGGGGCTCCAGGCATGGGTGGTGGCGGTACAAGGGGTTGAGCATACTGACACGCGAATAGAAAGTTCGGCCCGCTGGATTCCCGTTCCCCTGGTAGGAGGCTCGTGATGCTTGCCCGATTCGTGAAACGCTCGGCAGCTTCGAATCGCCGATTGGCGTCGAGGGCTGCTGCGCTGTTCTGTGTCCTCGGTTGCAGCACCTACGGCGCCCTGGCCGCGGCACAACAGGCGGGCTCGATCGCTGCGGCGCCTGCCGCTCCGCGGGTGGCGGCCGTCTCCGAGAGCCTGCAACAGTTCGTCGACCGCGGTGATCTGGCCGGCGCAGTGGCACTCGTGGCTCGGCACGGCAAACTCGTGCATCTCGATGCGGTCGGCTACGCCGACGTCGAGTCGCGCCGCGATCTCGAGCCCGACGCATTGTTTGCCATTATGTCGATGACCAAGACCTTCACCGCCGTTGCTGCCTTGATCTGCTGCGACGAGGGCAAGCTGGCTCTGGACGATCCCATCGCGCGGACGCTGCCTGAGTTTGCTCATGTTCCGCTCGACACGATCACCTTGCGCCAGGCCATGTCGCACACGTCGGGCCTGTTCAGCGATCAGCGCAACGTCGGTTCGCTGGCGGAAACGGTTGCGCGCCTGGCCGAACAAACCCCGCGGTTTGCGCCCGGCGAAAAATGGATGTATAGTCCCGGCCTGACCGTGGCCGGGCGAATGGTCGAGGTCGCAGCGGGAATGCCCTTCGACGAATTCGTCGCCGCGCGGATCTGCCAGCCACTCGGCATGCGCGATACCCACTTTCGTCTGACCGCGGGCGACGAACCCCGGTTGGCCACGGTCTACAACTACCAATCCGGAAAGCAGCAGCTTTCGCCGGCCAAAATGGATTGGTTTCTCGGCCCCATGGACACGCGCAGCCCGAATCCCTCGGGCGGGCTGTATTCGACGGTTGCCGACCTGTTTCGCTTCTATCAAATGCTGCTCAACGGCGGCGCGCTTGACGGCACGCGAATCTTAAAGACCGAGACGGTCGCTGAAATGTCCCGTTCACAAACCGGAGACCTCAAGGCCGGGTTTGTGCCCGGCACCGCGTACGGACTCGGCGTGGGCGTTGTGCTCCAGCCCGAAGGTGTCACGGCGATGCTCTCGCCCGGCACCTTCGGCCACGGAGGCATGCTCGGGACTCAAGCCTGGGTCGATCCGCAAAAGCAGGCGATCATGATCCTGCTGATCCAGCGTTTGGGCCTGCCGAACGCCGATGCGAGCGAGTACCGGCAAGCCTTCCAGCAGGCGGCCGCGGCTGCGCTCGCCGATTGAGGCGCGGTGGCGTTGATGGTTCCGTTGCCGAATCGTCGGCGGCGCCCCGGCAACGCGAACCCCGAACATTGGAGCGCCTGGGGACTCAAACTGTCCTAGCGCTCAGTTCACGGCCGCACGTCAATCGTCCCGCTTCTTTGCGCGACCACTGCCCTCGGGCGGGCCGCCCTGCGCTGCGATCGCGGCAGGGCGCGCATCGCGGAATTGTTGCAGTGCCGACGCGAGCAATTCTTGCGCGCTCGCCGCATCGCGCCCCTGGTCATCGCTCGATAGTGGCGCGCGCTCATTCGGATCATTCTGCACGTCGTACAATCGGCCGTCGCGATAGAGCTTGTAGCGCTGATTCATGGCGAACTCTGCATCGGCCGTGGGGCCACCGTTGCGGCTGTACCAGCAGTAGATCCAGGGACGCGGTTCACCCTGCTCGCCACGCAGTTGTGGCAGAAAGCTGCGGCCGTCGAGATGCAGTTCGCCGGGGATGACGACGCCCGCGGCCTCGCAGATCGTGGGCAGAAAGTCGGTGCTGTCGATCAGATCGTTCGAAACGCGTCCGGCAGGGACAACGCTCGGCCAGTTCACGATCAACGGCACGTGTGTACCCGCCAAGGTGGTCTTACCCTTGCCGCCGACCACGGTTTTTTCACCCATTTTCGACCGCACACCCAGCTTGGTGCCGTTGTCCCCAAGCACGATCAGCAGCGTGTTGTCGCGGATGCCATGCTTGTCCAAGGCCGCCGCGACGTTGCCGATCAGGCCGTCTGCGTACGTCACCATGTCGGCAAAGTGCTGCTCGTGGTCGTTGACTTTCTCGCCAATGGCCCGGGCGTCCCAGTCGGGACTTTTCGGGGTCGGTTGAAAAGGCGCATGCGTGAGGATCATCGGGTAATAGAGAAAGAACGGCTGGTCCCGGTGTCGGGCGATGTAGTCGAGAGCATAGGCATGGACAATGTCGGGCCCATATTCGCCGTGCGAGAAGTCAATCTCTCGGCCATCGATTTCCAGGCCAGGGTTTGCGTATCGCGGCGGGCGGCGAGTGAGCTGCCACAAGCAATAGGACTCGAAGCCAAAATGGCCCGGCAACGACATGTCGCGGCCAAGCTGCCACTTGCCGGCGATGCAGGTCGCGTAACCTGCATTCTTGAGCAGTTGGGCAAACGTGGTTTGCTGCTTATCGAGATGGCCGAAGTGCGTGTAATTGCGCACGTTGTACAAACCGGTCATCAATTGCGCGCGAGTCGGCGTGCACAGAGGCTGCACGTGGCAATGCTCGAACCGCATGCCGCTCGCGGCGAGTTCGTCGAGATGTGGTGTGCGGTACGACGTTCCGCCATCGGCCCCCACGCACTCGTAGCCAAAGTCGTCCACCATGATAAGCACGATGTTCGGCCGCGAGCTGGCCCAAGCTTGCTCCGCGCTCACTAGGCAACACGCCAAGAGTGAGACCGCGCGCAGGCCCCAAAATGCTTTTCTGCCTGGCTGAAATAAGCATGTCATGCGAGGAGTCCTGTCGGGTTGGCGTCTACTGTGTTTGGCATCCGTTCATTCAACTTCCCTGGCAGCATCACCAGCACGCCGGAAGCGGTTGATGCGCTCGAGGAACTTCGTTGCGAGCGTGCCGCGTCGACTTCTCCACCGCGTCATTCGTCGTGCAGTGCCGCTTCACAGGCCCGGCGCAGATACTCGGCGAACCGCCAATCGCCGCTGCTGCCGGTTTGACGAGTCGCGACCAGGTCGAGGCTCGGGACGAAAGCGATCAATTGCCCGCCGGAACCCGGCTTGTAGCGAGCGTCCTGAGGAATGCCCTGCACTTCGGCCGCTCTTTCCCCGGACAGGCGCGCCGGCAACTCCCACGCGTGGGAATAGCTCTGCGCTTCGATGTGAAACCGCATTTCCGGCCCCCGCACGTCGTGCGTGGCAGCAGCCGTCTGCTCGACAAACCAGGCGGGAATCACCTGCTGGCTTCCCCAGCGACCGTTGTGTGCCATGCAATATGCGATCCGCGCCAGGTCGCGTGCCGGCATGCCCAAGCCGTGCGAGGGATGGCGGCCGTGTTTTTCATCGCCGTCGTAGTATTGGAACCACCAGTGTTCGATGCCCAACGGTTTGAATAGCGCCTCGATGGCGAACTGATCGTAGGGCATGCCCGTGACCGTCTCACACACGAGCGAAGCATGCGCGAGCGCGTGCGTCGAATACCCGCAGGCCGTACCGGGATCGAACGCGAGCTGCTCGGTACGGGCATCGCCCGTGTGGCCCAGAATGTATTGCCATGTGCCGTCGTTCGGTGCGCCGGCCGCTTCGGGACAGATCCCCGAGGTGTGATTCAACAATTGTTTGACCGTGATCTGTGTCTTGCGCGGATCGCTCAAAGGTTGCGCCCAGGGAATAAAATCGAAGGCCGGATCGCTGAAACTCATTCTGCGCGGGGTCAGTCCATGCTGGCTGCGCTCGGCGGCTATCGCGAGCACCGTGGCACATATGGCCTTCGAGACCGACGCGACGCGGCGCGCGTCGGTCCGCGCACTATTGCCTCGCTCCACCTCGAGGACCACATAACCGTGACTGATCACCACGGCAGCGAAATCGCGGTCGTCAGACGCGAGTAGCCACTCCCTCAGCTCGGCCAGCTTCGACGGGTCCATGCGCGCCAGTTTTCGAATTTCGTCGGCGGTCTGGAGTTGCCGCCATCCTCCAGCAGATTCTGGCGGGGGAAAGTAGAGGTCGGCCGCCACCGGGCCGTCGGCAGGTGGGTTGGCGTCTGAGATCGCAACAGTTGTGGGTTCGGCCCCGATTGCAACGGCTGCGGTCAAGACCGCACCGCACCACGAGCACAAGGTAAACAGGCGTTTCATCAACCACTCCCTTGAAGCTACCGTGTCCTCGGGTGCGCTGGACCGCTTGTGGCGCTCGCTGCAACTCTCCCGGACGCATGTGATTCTAACCTTCTGTGCCGGCACAGGCTGCGCATCGAGCCGTGTTCGCGCTATTCGGCAGTCCGCGGCATGTCGTCGTTTGCATCTTCATTCTGCTGCGCCAGGTGCAAAACCGCGTCGCCAGCCAAAGGTGGTCGAAACAGTGACTTTGGATTGCCACCCGTGACTACCTCGCCGTCGCGAAATTTGCCGCTGCCCGGATCGTACCAGCGGGCCAGAAAAGATTCCTGGCCAGCCCCTGAAAGATCGACGGTGAATTCCTGCGTCGCCGGCGCGTAGACGACATATTCGTGGCCTGGCCAGGCCAGACAATGTCCCGTGCTGGCCAGTTGGGGCGCAGGGGCCAGTCTCCAGAATCGCACGCCCGACCGATTGAAGAATCGGGCACAGTAGCCGGCGATGTCGTACGCGGCGTCGCGCGTCGTTGCGAGACGCGACGCAGCTGCTTGCGTATCCCAGCCGAAACTCAAGTCGTTCTGATTGACCCAGCCCGCGCCGGCCAATGCGGTTTCCCACGCGCTTCGTCGAATCGTGTCGAGCGACGGATCTTTCCCATTGAATTCCGGGACAGGTTCGCTGCACACGTAAGGCTTCGATGGCAAGGTGCGAAAGCCTGTGCTGAACTTGCCGGATTGCCCTACCCAGCCCTGTGGATGCAACGAGATCACGTCGAGCCGCTGTTCGTCGTGCCCGTTGAAGCCGGTCAGGTGATCGCAGTTTGAGATGAGCAGGTTCGAGCAGCGCGCGCGAAAGAACGTCAAGAAGTGCAATTCATGGAGTCGCCGTTGCGATTTGTCGTACCATTCCCCCTCGTTGAACATTTCGTACATCACGTTGGAGAAAGATTGGAGCTCCCCGATCAAGCGGTCGCAAAAGCGCTCCTGGAAATACTGGTTTTGTTGTTGCCAGGTCCAATTGGAATCGAATTGCTCGGGCATTTCCCGATCGTAGTCGGCCAGTTCCACGTATTGGCGCCCGATGTGAAGCGGCCCGTTGCCGAGTTCGCGATTGAAGGGATGGCCGCCAAAGCAAGTTTTCGTCCAGCCGTCGTGAACCGTGACGAGCACGACTATGCCTTTGGCCTCGGCGCGGGCCACGAAGGATCGCAGTCGGTTGAAGTAGCGCGGATTCAAGTGCCGGAGATCGAAGCTGGCATTGTCTGGATCGCCGGCCCATGGCCAAAGCTCCGGAGCGTCGTAACCGATGCGCTTGTCTTGTCGCTGCATTTCGCCATTTGCACCCTTGAATGCCCAGAGCATGACGAGCGTGATTCCGCGGGCAGCCAACGCGTCGAGGTAGCCGTCGCCAGCGAAGTTTTCGCCGCCTTCCATCCAGCCTTGCGTGACGGAATCTCCGATCAGCATGATCGGCCTGCGCCGCCAGACGAGGTAATGTCCCGCTTGCTGATCAGTTTGCAGCACGCCCACCTTCGAATTGTCTGCCTGTCGCGTCGATTCATTTCGATCGACCGGACCCTGTGCCGAACAGACCACCGCTCGCATCCGCTCGAGAAACTGTCGTTCCTCGGCATCCAGCTGAGTAAAGAGACGCTGCTCGCTCAGTTCGAAGGACCGCCGTGGCCGGTTGTCGGGCGTATCGAATTGGGCTCCGTTGTGAAAGCACCAGCCGGCCGCTCCACCCGCGATGCTCCCCTGGAGGTCGGTGACAAAGTCCTCCGCTTTCGCCTTCCATGCCGCGTAGCCGCGCCGAAACGGCTCTTGATACAGCACAGGCACGACGTGATCGATCCGCTTCAGCAGATCCAGCATCCGTTGCGTCGCGGCCTCGGTCTGGGTGGGCGAATCGACATTACGCGGGCGGTGCGGCGCGAGGAAGTCTACTTCGGCGACGAGCAAGGCATTGCGAAGATCTGTCTCGTCCAGATCATGGCCGCCAAAGGAAGCGGTCACGAGTCGCGCTGGGTCAAGTCGGCGCACCAACGCTCGCAATTGCTTCAGCTCCTCGACCGGCACATGTCGCGCATCGCGAATGTCGTGCTCGTTCGCCAGATCGACATACCAGTTGCGCCACTGTTTCAGCGCAGTGACCAAGGTCTCGACACCGCGCTCATGGGCTGCGAGTGTCGGCAGCGTCCCTGCCGCGCTTCCGCGAGTCAGCGTGAGATCCAGGACCAGCCCACGACGATCGCACTCGGCCACCAGCCATGTGAGTCTGTCGAAATACGGTTGGCGCGGCATCCCTGAAGAGTCCAATGCCGAAACATCGCGACCGAAGCTTTCCCAGGTGACCCAGACACGCAGCCAGTTGAAACCGTGTCGTTGGGCATCGTCGAGATCGAACCGGATGTCGTCTTCAGAAGCGCCCAAGGCTGCGTAGTAGGAGAAGCCGAGCATGAATGTTGCTCGGCCGTCGAGAGCAAGCCGGGAGCCATCGACTCCTAAGGTCGCGCCGAAAGCCGGCCGCCCGGCAAGATTCGCCACGAGCACGATGAACACGCAGAAAGCACTTCGTCGCAGGACTGCCAATTGCACCCCCCTTGGATCGCCGCGTCACCGCCCGGGTTGAAGTTTGAGTGCCCTCCAGGCGCGGCTTCGCAACGCCCGAATGGGTTCGATCACGGGTCAAATGATCGCAGCCCGCCAGTGAATATGCACGAGTGTCTGCGAGACGGGCCGCATCGAGGCCGGTCAGAACGCCTTTGAGCAGGCGTACAAGCGGGCCAAACGGGCTCGCAACCGGGCCGTGCCGCGCAGAAAAAACCCCCGGGCATTTCAGACTTTGCACGTCACCGCGAGAATCTGCAAGCCCGAGGATTGGAGGCGGCGGGAATCGAAGTCTTCTATCAGAATTTGCAAGCAGTTTAGCAGTCAACAACTTAGACGACCAGTCGTTATCGAACGCTGTTGATGTGCAGTACTCCAGCGACGCGGCTTGTCGCACCATGTCTCCCGTCGACATTGCACTGAATTATGTGGCGAAGAATTGGTCGTCGCTGCCTGAGTACATCAAGCTCGCCGTCCTCGCGCTTGTCGACTCCGCGATGAATCACGCTCAACCAGTCGAAGTCTCGGAGGACTAAGTGTCCACCAAAGATTTTTCGACACCAAATCGGGACCAGAAACGCTCCGAGCGTTCTCTAATTCGATTTCTCTGCCAAGCGCTCCGCCACACGCCGTGGCAGTTCGGCATTGTGCTCGACGCGCATGGTTGGAGCGACCTCGACAAGCTGATCTTCGCCGTTCAACGCTGTCGCTCCGAATGGGCGTTGATGACCCGACAACAAGTTGAGCACATGATTGCGTGTCGTCATCGCGACCGACTAGAGATTTCTGAGGGGAGAATCCGTGCACTCTACGGACACAGTGTGCCGGACGTTCAAACTGCCACCCGCGGCATTCCTCCAAACCCGCTCTTCCACGGCACGAAAGCATGTTGGCTGAATGAGATTCTGACCTATGGCTTGCGCCCCATGGAGCGGCAACTTGTTCATCTCACGACGGACTTCAACTACGCGCTTCGCGTTGCGACTACTACCGACACGACGCCCGTGGTGCTGACGGTCGACACCGAACGGGCGACGCATGACGGAACCGAATTCTGGAAAGCGAGTCGGCACGTCTGGCAAGTGCAATCGATTCCAGCTTTTTGTGTCACCACAACTTTTCGACCGCAAGCCGACGCAATGAACTGACCTGATTTGCTTCAAGACTCGGGCCGCATGAACGCTTGCGCCGGCAATTAGGTCGGAGTATCCGGCCCCCACGCGCGGCCAAGTCCACAATGCTGAGTCCTCTCGATCAATCCCGACTGGGACCACCGGCATACGTTGCAATGGTTGCCAGACCGTGAATCGGCCTCGAAGTCTGGCTGGATAGAAAGTCGCCGCAGCGGGTGCTGGTGGTCGAATGTCGCTCAATTACACCGTCAGCCTCTTGCCGACAGCCTCGGCATAACGCACCAAAGTGTCGACCGCCTCAGGCGAACGGCGCATCGCTTGCGCTCGCCCTCTCCGGACGGTATGGTTGGCTGGTGAGGCCCGAACGTTTCACCGCGTTGATCTGGTCCCTGCGGACTCGCGACCGTCCGCGATGGGGGATGCTCGTGTCCGCGGTTAGTGTGATTATTGGCGCAATTATTACTCGTGACGCGTCGGCCGCATTCATCGGCCTCTGGCTTGTTGCCGCGACAATCGCCTGGCCCTCGACGAGGCGAACCCACGCTCTTCACGACACAACAACCGATCGAGCAGGGGGGTACTTCGACACGGACCTCGGCATCGCCGAACTCGACGAGCGGCTCGCTTCGCTCACCACTACGAACGATTCACTGCTTCGCAATCTCATCGCGTTAAAGCTCGCCGTTATTCGGGAAGAACTGGACGAACTGGTCGCCGGACGGATTGCCTTTCAACAGACTGAAACGTGGCGATCCGCCTACGCGGAGTTGCTGCGCAGTCCCGACGTCACCGAATACCTGTCCGTGGCATGGGTCGTCAACGAGGACTATTGGCGGGATCTTCCCGGCGAGCACAGCTTGAGGACGAACTTCGCGGCGCTCGATCGGGGCGTCAGCGTTGAGCGGATCTGCATTCTCGGCTGGAACCTCTGGCCACCCGAGTTGTCCGTGCCGCTTCGGGACGTACTGAACTGGATCAACGACCAACACTATCGCGGAATCGCCATCTCCCTGGTTCGCGAAACCGACCTGGTGGCCGAGCCCGACCTGCTGCGTGATTTCGGGATCTACGGCCATCGCGCCACCGGCGAGCAGCAACTTGACCGGCACGCCCGCACTGTTGGCTTCACGCTCTCCTTCGACCCGGCCGACGTCGCACTCGCGCGCGACCGCTGGCGTCGGTTACAACTTTTCGGCCAGAAATATCAGGAACTGATGGATCGCGCCGGCATACCGATCTAAGATCGGATCAGGTCTTCGGAAATACCGGATGCGAGTGCCCCTGAGGCGGCTGTATCTTGATACGGCTCGGCTGGGGCTGATGTGCCAGGGTGCCCAGCGAGCCTTAAATGACTTCGCGAAGCTGCTGAGCGAAGATGGCTTGTCGCTGTACGCTACCCGGTGGCTCGTTCACGGCGACGAACGGGCAATTGCAAACTCCCGCCGCCAGATTCCCTACTGGCCCGGAATCGACGGACTGAGGGTCGCCGTTCGTGACTTCATAGGCGCGCCAGCCGGCTCATCGGTGCTATTCGCGAACCGCTCCCGCGCTCTCGCGGAAGTGTCGATCGGACTACTTGCGAGTCACTGCCGACGACCGTTGCTGGTCGATCTGCTTTGGCCGCCCTATCAGCAATCCGTCATAGCCGCGTGTCGCTCCTCGGCCTCAATGCCGTCGATTGTGCGCGTGCGACGTCGCATTTTTCGCGACCAGATGTCCGCCGACGAACTGATTGACGTCATCGCCGCACACTACCGGCAACATTCCTGCGATGGTCTTTTCTTGCCATCGGTGAGCCACGATGGTGTTCGGCTTCCGGTCGCCCGTATCCACCACCTTCTACGCAGCCACCGGCCGCCGGAACTGGTCGTTGTTGATGGTGCTCAAGGCTTTGCCCATACCGACAGCCGCGAGGATGTCGACGCCGCCGACATTTACCTTGTGTCCGCCCATAAGTGGCTCCGGTCAGGACTGCCGCTCGGCATCGCAATCTGCCGGGACGCGGCAGTCACTGAACGCTTGGCCCATTACGAGCAACGCGATCACCCTTCCAGCGAACCGCTTATGCGACTGGTGCGAGAGTTGACGCAAGGCAAAGCGACATCGTTCGGCGAGACCGTCAATGTCGCGCCGCTCGTCACCTGCTTTGGTGCGGTCGCTGAGTTGAGTGGGACCGACACGACAAAGGGCAATGAAACTCAGAGCGACAACCGCGAGAGACTTGCCGACGCCGTGCGACGTTCGGGCTGCGAACTGCACGATGTTGCCCCCGAACTGCAATGCGGAATCTTGCTGCTCAGAGCGCGGGCCGCCAGGCGAAGCGACGGAGCCCCCGCGTTGCCGAGCCTCTTCGATGAGCAGGCGATCGCCGTCACCTGCTATCCAGGTGGTTGGATTCGACTCTCTGCACCTCGACAGGCGAGAGTGTCACCGGAAAACTGTACGCGGCTGGAACTCGCTCTGCGGACCAGCTCGGGGACCAACGGCAAACACAGCCATTCGATTTCCACGCCAATCGACAACGGCGAGGAACGTTCGCTTGATAACGCGGCTCTGCCCCAGTAGCCTCGGTACAAAATTACCGAACCGACGAGACTCCACGGTTCGGGGCGAATCGTGATTCTACCGGCATCAGCCGTGTACCAGTTCTTTGCGGCGACGTTCGTGCTCTTCGCCGTTCTGTTCATCATTGGATTTCTCTGGAATACTCGCACGATGCCGCCGCGCGAGTTCCTCGGCGCCGGCGGCGTATTGATTGGCCTCGCGGTAGCCGCCATCATCTTCCTCGGGATACCTCGGCGCCAGCAAGGCCAGGGTCACGCAGGTGCTCAAACGCCTCGAAGCTGAGCAGGTCATTCGATGAATGCACACCCAGGCGGCTTACCATTGACTCTGTAGTATACTCCAGGCTTATCATGACCCCATTGAATCGAGGCGACATCCCATGACGGCCATGAAGATCGGCGAGATGGCGAAACGATCGGGCATCGGCGTCGAGACGATCCGGTACTACGAACGGGAAGGTCTGCTCCAGGAGCCGGAGCGTCGGCCCTCCGGCTACCGCCAGTATGACGAATCCACGATCGAGCGGTTGGACTACATCCGGCGAGCCAAGGAACTCGGCTTCACACTGGCTGAAATCCGAGAACTGTTGGAGTTGTCGTTTGTCGCTCATGCCGGGTGCGATCACATCCGGCAGCGAGCAGAGTCGAAAGTCGCCGACATCGAGGGGAAGATTCGCAGCCTGCAACAGATGAAACGCTCGCTCGGCAAAATCGTGGTGCGGTGTCGGACAAAGAACTCGACGGATGATTGCCCGCTGGTCCACAAGACGAAGAAGCGACCTGCGGGATAAATGGAGATCGACATGAGACGACTCTGGATCGGCTTCTCGCTAGTGATGCTGCTCTCCTTCCTCGTCTTGGGCTGGATCGGGACTCGCATCTATCAGGAAAAGCCGCCCGTTCCCGCAAAGGTCGTGACAACGGACGGCACGGTGCTGGTTGCCGAGGGCGAGATCGGAGCGGGCCAGAACGTCTGGCAATCGCTCGGGGGCATGGAGGTAGGCTCGGTTTGGGGACACGGTAGCTACGTCGCTCCCGACTGGACCGCCGACTGGTTGCACCGAGAGGCGATGTTCATCCTCGACCGCTGGGCCAACGCCGAGTTTGGGAGCGAGTACGCCAAGCTCGATGACGAAAAGCAGGCCCAGCTACAGGGGCGTTTGGCGAAGGAGATGCGTAGCAACACTTATGATGCCAGCACAGGAACCGTTACTGTCTCACCGATCCGGGCCGAGGCGTTTCAGGCGAACTTGAAGCACTACTCTGACGTGTTTGCCAACGGCAAGGCCGAGTACGCTATCCCCGCAGGAGCCGTCAGTGATCCCGATCGGCTAAAGAAGCTTTCGGCGTTCTTCTTCTGGTCTTCTTGGGCTGCCAGCACGAATCGTCCCAATGACCGAATCACCTACACCCACAACTGGCCATATGAGCCGCTGGTCGGCAATCGACCTACCGGCGAAACAGTCGTTTGGACCGGCGTGAGCATCATCATGCTCCTGGCGGGCATCTCGGCGATGGTCTGGTGGCACGCCGCCCGCAAGTCGGACGAAGACGCGCCGATCCTGCCGAACGCCGACCCATTGGGCCAATGGGTTGCCACGCCGTCGCAGAAGGCGACCATCAAGTACTTTTGGGTCGTGGCCGCACTGATCCTGCTCCAGATGTTGCTGGGCGTGGTAACGGCTCATTACGGCGTGGAAGGCGATGGCTTCTACGGCATCCCACTCTCGAAGTGGCTGCCCTACAGCGTGACCCGGACGTGGCACGTTCAGATGGGGTTGTTCTGGATTGCGACGGCATGGCTGGCGGCGGGCTTGTTCATTGGCCCGCTCGTCAGCGAACAAGAACCGAAGGGGCAACGTCTCGGCGTCAACATCTTGTTCCTGGCATTACTACTGGTCGTGGCCGGGTCTCTGACCGGGCAATGGTTGAGCGTCCAAAACAAGCTCACGGACAAAGTGTCGTTTTACTTCGGCCACCAGGGGTACGAATACGTCGATTTGGGACGAGTCTGGCAACTCGCCCTATTTGCTGGACTGCTGCTTTGGTTCGGTTTGATGGTCCGTGTGCTGTTACCGGCCCTGCGACGAACGGGCGAGCAGAAGCAACTCGTGACCCTCCTCGCCGTAGCGAGCGCTGCGATTGCCCTCTTCTACGGAGCGGGACTGACCTGGGGCCAGCACTCGCACCTGTCGATGGTGGAGTATTGGCGGTGGTGGGTCGTGCATCTGTGGGTCGAGGGCTTCTTCGAGGTCTTCGCCACGACCGTCATCGCTTTCTTTTTCATGCGCCTCGGCCTCATCCGGCCCGGAATCGCCGCTGCTGCTGCGCTGCTGTCGGCGACGATCTTCCTGTCGGGTGGCATCATCGGAACGTGCCATCATTTGTACTTCTCCGGCACGCCGACCGTCGCGCTGGCTTGGGGATCGGTGTTCAGTGCCCTGGAAGTCGTGCCACTCACGCTCGTCGGCTTCGATGCCATGGAAGACTTGCGCCGGTCCCGGCTGACGCCTTGGGTGCAACGGTACAAGTGGCCGATCTACTTCTTCGTGTCCGTCGCCTTCTGGAACATGATCGGGGCGGGATTGTTTGGCTTCATGATTAACCCACCTATTGCTCTTTACTATATGCAGGGCCTCAACACGACGCCCCTCCACGGCCACGCCGCCCTGTTCGGCGTCTACGGAATGCTCGGCATTGGCCTGATGCTTGTCTGTCTGCGAGCATTGATCCCGGGGCGAGAGTGGCAAGACCGCCCGCTCAAGTTTTCGTTTTGGGCGCTCAACGGTGGGTTGATGATGATGTGTATTTTGAGCCTGCTCCCTGTGGGCCTGATGCAGACCTGGGCCTCGGTCGATCACGGCTACTGGTACGC